>RFQW01000001.1 GCA_009924765.1 Planctomycetota bacterium
GAAGGTGTACTCGGTGAACGAGGCGTACACCGAGGGATTCCCCGAGGGCTATCAGCGCTACCTGAAGTGGGCGCACGCGCAGGGCTACAGCAGCCGCTACATCGGCAGCATGGTGGCGGACATCCACCGCACGCTGGTCAACGGCGGCGTGTTCCTGTATCCGCCCACGAAGAAGCATCCGGACGGCAAGCTGCGCCTGCTGTACGAGGCGAACCCGATGAGCTTCCTGGTGGAGCAGGCCGGTGGCGTGAGCGTGAACGGCAGCGCGCGCACGATGGACATCGAGCCGAAGGCGCTGCACGAACGCACGCCGCTGGTGATGGGTTCGGCCGACGAAGTGGAACATGTGCTGCGCCACGTGCGCGGCTGAACGACACGGAACGCAATCACACTCAGGAGTGACGCCCACATGCGACGCGCATTGATGGCCTTGGCGGTTTGCACGCAACTTGTCTCCGCCGCGCTGGCCGATGGCACCGTGCCGTTGCCTGCCGCGCCCGGTCGTGGCTATGCCATGCATCCGGCGATCGCGGGGGATCGGCTGGTGTTCGTGGCGGATGGCGACCTGTGGACCGCGCGCCTGAACGGCGACCTGTCGAAGCCCATCGAGGCCGCGCGCCTGACCAGCGGCACCGGCATGGAGACGGCGCCAGTGCTGTCGCCCGACGGCAGCATGCTGGCATTCATGGCCGACTATGACGGCACGCCCGAGGTGTATGCCATGCCCGTGACGGGCGGCGCGCCGCGGCGGCTCACCTTTCATCCAAGCACGGAGCGGCCGCTGGCGTTCACCGCCGATGGCGCGCAGGTGATCTATCGAAGCGATCGCGCGAACCCGCTTGGTCGCACCGAACTGTGGAGCGTGCCGGTGGTGGGCGGACCGTCGAAGCCGCTGGGCATCGGCGAGGGCTCGCTGGCCAGCATCGACGCGGCCACCGGTCGCATGGCGTTCACGCCGTGGAGCAACGAGAACTGGAGCTGGAAGCGCTATCGCGGCGGCACCGCGCCAGACCTGTGGATCACCGACGCGGAGCGCAAGAACTTCACGCGGCTCACCAAGACGCCGGAGAACGAGCTGTTCCCGATGTGGCTGCAGGGACGCGTGTGGTTCCTGAGCGACGCAGATGGACGCATGAACCTGTGCAGCGTTGCGGCGGACGGTAGTGATCGGAAGCAGCACACCAGGTTCGGCACGAATGACCTGGAGCCGCGCTGGGCGAAGGCCGATCCGGGCAAGGAAGGTTCGCGCATCGTGTTCACGCGCGGCGCCGATGTGGTGCTTTTCGATGCGAAGGATGGTGCGCAGCGCACGCTGGACCTGCGGCTGATCGGAGATCGATTCGCCGATCGCCTGCGGCAGCGGCCGGCCACCGAGAGCGCGTCGGGATTGTCGCTTTCGCCGGAAGCCGAGGCGCTGTTGATCGAGAGTCGCGGCGAGTTTGCCGTGGTGCCGCTGGCGGGTGCGGGGCATCGTTCGTTGAGTGGCTTTCAGGCGCCAAACACGGCGGGCAAGCGCGAGTACGGCGCTGCATGGCTCGATGAAAGCACCATCGCGTACGTGACGGAGCATGGGGATGGCTACGCGATCGTGGCACGCGACCTGAGCGATTCTGAGAGTGGCGAAGCCGTGCTGACCACGTGCCCCGTGTGGTGCCTGGCGCCACGGGCGAGCTCGGACGGAAAGTTCCTGACCTTCGCGGACAAGACGGGCGTCTTGAGGTTGGTCGATGTGGAGAGCGGTGCGGTGACGGAGATCGACCGCAGCGAGAATGGGATTCCGCGTTACTACCGTTTCAGTCCGGATGGAGAATGGGTGTCGTGGGCACGACCGCTTGCGAATGGATTGTGGCAGATCGTGCTGCGCGAGATCGCGTCCGGCAAGACCGCCGCGATCGGCGACGGCATGACCAACGACACATCGCCGCGATGGGATCCGGCCGGCGCGTACCTGTACTTCCTGTCGGATCGGCACATCGATCCGGTGATGGATGGCATGGAGCTGAACTTCGCCAACGTGAACACCACCGCGGTGTGCGCGCTGCCGCTGAAGGCTTCCACGCCACCACCGTTCGCCGCTGAGGCTGCCGAAGCGGAATTCGATCTGGAGGCGTGGGCCACGGGCAAGTTGGGTGCGTGGGAAGCGGGCAAGGCGGATGGCGACGAGGATGCCGACAAGGGTGCGGATGCCGCGCCGAAGGTCAGCGCGTCGGCGAAGTCGAAGGGCGCGAAGAAGGTGGCTTCGACGTCCGACGACGATGCAGATGAAGCCGATGAGGATGACGGCGCGGGCGCGCACGTTGCATCGATCGCCGTGGATCTGGAAGACATGGCATCGCGCGTGGTGGTGCTGCCGATCACGCCTGGCAACTTCGACGGCTTCGAGGCGGCGCCGGGTGCGGTGCTGCTTGGCCGTTGGCCGCTGCAGGGCGTTGCCAGCGAGCCGTGGCCGGTGCCGCCGCTTGGCAAGGGCGGCACGCATCTGGAGCGGTTCGACATCGTGCAGGAGAAGTCGTCGCCCGTGTTCGACAAGCCCATCGAGGCGTGGGTGATGGACGGCACGGCCGCGCAGGTGGTGGTGTGGGATGGCGAGCACATGGCCATGGTTGCACCCACGGGCGGTGAGCCAACCGAACTGGGACTGGACGGCGTGATGGTGGACGTGGATCCGCGTCAGGAGTGGCGGCAGATGTTCGACGAGGCGTGGCGTCTGCAGCGCGACTTCTTCTGGCGAAGCGACATGGGTGGCGTGGACTGGAATGCCGCGCGGCAGCGCTACCTGCCGCTGGTGGATCGCGTGGGCACGCGCCAGGAACTGAACGACCTGATCGGACAGATGAGCAGCGAGCTTGGCAACAGCCACGTGTACATCGACGGCGGCGAGGAATTCCGCAAGCCCGAGCATGTGGAGATGGCCACGCTGGGTGCCGATGTGGAACCACGCGATGGCGGATGGGTGATCACGCGCGTGCTGCCGGACTTCCATGCCACGGGTGGTCCGGAGAGCCCGCTCGCGGCACCGTTCCGCGGCGTGAAGCCGGGCATGTTCGTCGTGGAGGTGGATGGCAAGCCGGTGTTCCCGGATCGCGAGATCGGAGCGGCACTGGCCGGCCGCGCGGGCCATGCCACCATGGTCACGCTGGCCGATGCGCCCGATGGCACCGGCGCGCGCGTGTTGGAGGTCACCTTGCCGTCGAGCGATTCGGCGCTTCGCTACTTCGACTGGGTGGAGACGAATCGCCGAGCGGTGGCGCAGCGCAGCGGTGGGCGGCTGGGCTACATGCACATCCCCGACATGGACACCGCGGGCATCACGGCGTTCATGCGCACCTTCTATCCGCAGGTGGATCGCGAAGGCATGGTGGTGGATGTGCGCAACAACGGCGGCGGCTACGTGAGTCCGGTGCTGGTGGAACGCCTGTCGCGCAAGCCGTGGGCCTACAGCGTGCCGCGCGATGGGCGCGCCGAGACCACGCCGAACAAGACGCTGGTCGGGCCGATCGCTGTGCTGATCGATCAGGATGCCGGCAGCGACGGCGACATCTTTCCGGAGAGCATGCGCGAGATGAAGAACGGCACGCTGATCGGCACGCGCACATGGGGCGGCGTGATCGGCATCGAGGGTGACAAGCCGTTCGTGGATGGTGGCATGGCCACGCAGCCCGGATGGGGTCACTGGACGCCTTCGCGCGGCTACGCGATGGAGAACCAGGGCGTGGCGCCCGACATCGAGGTGGAGATCACGCCGGCGGACCGTGCGGCGGGCCGCGATCCGCAGCTCGACAAGGCGATCGAGACGCTGTCAGGCAAGCTTCCGGCGAAGCGCTTTGTGCCGCCGCGACCGGAGACGCAGCCGCCCACCTCGCCGACGCGGTGAGTCCCATACGAGGGACGGGGGTACATATGAGACGCGCGCAAAGTTGCGTCTCATATGTACCCCCGTCCCTCATATCGGTCACTCGAAGGGGCCGCGGTCGATGATGTCGAAGTTGTGGATCGACGCGAGGTCGCGCTTGCCCATCTCGCCCACGGCGAGCAGGTTCTTCGCCAGTCGCTTGGGCTTGTCCACGGCCAGCTTGCCCAGCAGCTGGAACTTCGCGTCGAGGATGCCCTTCAGGTCGGCGGTGGTGTTGCGCGCGTGGCCCGAGGGGAACATTACCAGTCCGCTGTCGAAGCTGGCGCCGCCTTCCATCTCCACCTTGAGCGAGGTGGGGATGCCTTCGGGGTAGCGGCGGTCGTACTCGGCGCCGCCGTGCTGGAAGTCCATCTTGGCCATCAGCGCGCGCGTCTGCGCGTTCTTGATCGCATCGGGGTCGTAGTCGTGCGGCCCAAGCATCAGCGTCTTCCACACATCGTCGTTGCCGGCGCCCAGCGCGGTCGCGCCCTTCTTGGCCACGCGCTCGGCGGCCTTCCGCAGCAGCGTGCCCACGATGTACACCATGCTGTGATCCGCGCTCTGGCGCGTCTTGGGATCGCGCTTGGCCGGGTCGCCGATGATGCCGAATGCCGGCTCGTAGGCCGTGATCAGGATGCGCTTGATCGCCTGCGGCTTCTGCGCGATCTCGGGGTGCTTCTGCACCAGATCGATCATGCCCTGCAGCGCGCCCGCGCTCTGGTGCTCGTACAGGCCCAGCTTGAAGTGCATGCCCATCACCGCGAAGTCGTCGCCGCCCATCGACAGCTGCAGGTCGAACGGGCTCTCGCCGCCGGTCTTCACGAACTGCCGGAACATGCTCTCGGGGTTGCGGAAGATGTCGCGCGGCCCCATGAAGCCGCGCATGGATCGCTGCATGCACAGGATGGCGAACTCGGTGCTGATGGCGGCGCTGGCGCCCTTCGAGTCGCTGAGCTGCTTGCCCGCGCGGATGGCGCGCCACGGAATCGCGTGCGCCACGAACATGCCGATGGCGCTCTCGATCTCGTCGGCGCTGGCACCCAGCATGGCGCCGTACACGGCGGCGCTGGCGATGGCGCCGTGCACCACGTGATCGATCTTGTAGGTCTTCAGCGAGAACACCTCGGCCAGTCGGCCGCGGATCTCGTCCAGGCACACCATGCCGCGCAGCGCCATGTCGCCGCCCTCGCCGGCCAGCTGCGCCGCGGCCACGGGCACCGCATAGAAGTCGTTGTGGCCGAACTCGCCGGCGGTGTGACCCAGCGCGGGGCGGTAGCCGAAGTTGGTGCCGTTGCTGTCCCACTCGCGCACGGCCGCGCAGTTGGCCACGATCGCCTTCTCGGGCGCCACCTTGCGCGTGCTGCCGAACACCGTCACGCCCTTCTTGTTCGGGTAGCGCAGCGCCTCCTGACGCAGCAGCGTTGGCGCGTTGGTGCACAGGGCCAGCGCGCTGGCGCCGCACAGCACCGCATCGGTGAAGAACAGGCTGGTGCGCTCCAGCACCGTGGCGCTGGGCGCGCCTTCACGCAGGAAGTCGATGGCGTACTGCCCGATGCCAAGGGCCTGGTTCGTGTCGCGGTTCAGCTTGCGGGGTGCGGATGCGTCGCTCATGGGGTGTCTCCGGTTGAAGGGGACACACTCTAGCAGCGGCAGCCGCGCGATTTCAGGCGGGGAACAGGGCCTCGAGCAGCTCCACGATGCCCTTGCCCTGCGTGGCGATGGTCTCCAGGATGGGTCGTCCGCCGGCCACATCCAGCAGTTCGCGCACCAGCTTGGCCTCGCCCGCGTGGTCGGCCTTGTTGGCCACGAACACGTCGGCGATCTCCAGGATGCCCGCCTTGTCCATCTGCACGCTGTCGCCCATGCCCGGCACCACCACGACCGCGGTGCGATCGACATGGTTGCGGATGGCGACGTCGTTCTGGCCAGCGCCCACGGTCTCGACGACCACTTCGTCGAAGCCGGCCTCGCCCAGCAGCCCAAGGATGTCGGGCAGGCTCGCGTAGTCCTCGCCCACGATCGCCAGCGAGCGGTAGAACACCTTCTCGTCGACGGCGTTGAAGTCGACGCGCAGGCGATCGCCAAGCAATGCGCCGCCCGTGATCGGGCTCATGGGGTCGAACGCGATCACGGCCATGCGGCGGCCGCGGCGAACCGCTTCGCCCACCATGGCCGCCACCAGCGTGCTCTTGCCAGCGCCGGGTGCGCCGGTGATGCCCACCACGCGCTTGGGTCGACGCCCGGCCATCTTGCCCGTGGGCTTGGCGTGCGCCATGGAAATGCGGCGTGCCAGCACGGCCTCGGCGCTGGGCGAAGTGAGCGGCACATGCGCCTTCACCGCCTCGCGCACGCTGTCCACGATGGTGTCCAGGCCCGCACCCGTGTGGAAGATGCGGTGCACGCCCGCGTCGAGCAGGGGCTTCACGTCTTCCTTCGGAATGATGCCGCCCACGTTCACGACCATGTCGGATCGGCCCAGCTTGCGGCACTCGTCGAGCAGACGCGGCACCAGCACCAGATGGCTGTTGCTCATCATGCTGCAGGCGATGCAGTCCGCGTCCTCGTCGCGCGCGCCGATGGCCAGGCTGCGCGGCGTCTGCCACAGACCGCTGTAGATCACGTGCACGCCGCTGTCGCGCAGCAGGCGCGCGATCAGCTTCACGCCGCGGTCATGGCCGTCGAGCCCCATCTTGCCAAGCAGCACGCGTGGACGGTGCGGCAAATCGGCGCAGCGATCGCGCTTCTCGATGGGTGTGGTTGGTTCAGTGGTGCCGTGCACGGGAAACCATCCTTGGTCGTTCAGGATGCGGGGGTGTTGGCCGCGTCGTCGGAGGGCTGTGCACCGACGCGCTTGGCATCCGGCGTCCACTCGTCCGGATGCAGTCGGTGCGCGATGGCACCGATGATCAGGTGCATGTTCTTGTGATCGTGGTCGTCGAGCAGGATGGTGCGGCCATCCTTCAGCACCGCTTTGGCGGTCCAGGTGCTGCGGCGGTCACCCGTGGCGCTGCACCAGCGGCTCATGTCGATGTCCACGATGTCGGCAGCCGACACCGATTCGCTGGGCGTGCGCAGCGTGCCGTCGTCCTCGAGGCGATAGGGCTTCATCCTGGTGCGGATGATGGGCCACACGAACATGGGCACGCCCAGGACGCCGCAGCCCACGATGTACAGCCACAGCTGCATGGGGCGGTCGTACACTGCCGGCTTCGCGGGCACCGTGCTGCCGTATCGCGCGCGGATGCCGTCGAGGTCCTTCTTGGCATCCTCCATCTGCTTGATCTGCGCGTCGTCGAGCGGCTTGGTTTCAGCCTGCTTCTCCAGCGTGGAGCGGGTGTCCTTGGCCTTCTCGTAGATGGCCGAGTCGACCTCGAGTCGCGGGATCTTGATGGCGTAGTCGTACCAGCCCCACACGCCGAACACCGCGCACAGCACTGCGAAACCGACATTGCGCCAGAGAGTGAACGGCTGGATGCCTGTGACGATCGCCATGGGTGCAGAAGTGTACTGCAACGCGTGACCCGCAACGCAGAAGCCCTCGCGCGGGGGCGAGGGCTTCTGGAACCGGCACGAGGCCGGCATTCAAATCGCGATGGGGGCGGCCTTGTTGGGAGGCGGCCACTTCGACTGGTCCGGCTTCCGTTCCGGACCATGCGGCCGCCGGTAATGGCCGCGATCGAAGGGTCGGGACAAGCGGTCTCCGTGCTCGTCCGACCAGTGCAAGGAGGGTCCATCCACTCGCCGACCTTGGTTCCTCCCCTTGGGGTCCGACCCCATCGCGTGCGTGCGCCCGATTCGCCGTCGGAGCAGTGACGAAGCGAATCAGGCGTTGTCCAATGCGTCCGTCAGCTGCAGCCCATGCTGTTGCCGCAGTTGAGGCACCGGTAGCAGGTGCCGTTCCGGACGGTGATCGATCCGCATCCGTCGCAGGCGGGCGCGTCACCCATGAGGGTGGCCGTTGCCTGATCGAGCACGCTGACGCGCTTGGTGGCGACGGTGGTCTCCGTGACCACGCTCACCCCAGCCGAATGTGCGCTCGTCGACACGTCCGACTCGGTGATCTGCGTGGTCTCGGACAGGATCGAGGCGATCCTCTCCGAGCCGCGCGGGGAATCCGTGGACGACCCTGACGCGCCCATGTCGCTCGACGAAATCCGGTCGCCGAGGCGAGCGGATGCGCCGTCCGTGCGATGCTGCCATGCTGTGTCCTCCTTGACGCCACGTCCGTGATGATCGGCCAGCGGCTCCGCCGTGACCGGTGCGGCGACCGACGCAGGTCGCCGCGGTGCGTTCTGATCCCGATAGCCGGCGATGAACTGCATGCCCATCCACCGGAAGATGTAGTCCACCAGGCTCTTCGCGAAGGGGATGTCCGAGTTGGTGGTCATGCCCATCGGCTCGAAGCGCTGGTGCGCGAACTTGTTCACCAGGCTCTCCACCGGCACGCCGTACTGCAGGGCCACGCTGATCGCGGTGCCCAGCGAGTCCATCAGGCCGCCGATGGTGGAACCTTCCTTCGCCATGGTGATGAAGAGCTCGCCCGGGCGGCCGTCCTCGTAGAGACCCACGATGAGGTAGCCCTCGTGGCCCGCCACGTTGAACTTGTGCGTGATGCTGCCGCGCGTCTCGTTCAGACGACGACGCATGGGCCGCTCGATCACGCGCTCCACCACGCGCTCCACGATGCGCTCCACGAATCGGTCACCCTCCACCAGGACCGAGCTTTCCTCGGCCACGGGGGATTCGAACGATGTCGTCGAGGTCGATGTCGCAGGCACCGCTGCCGCACGCGTCGCGCCCTGGCTGGACGCCGCCGAAGCCACGGGCTCCCCCGCGGTGGCGGACTCCTCCAGGCCTTCGGTGTCCTCGTCTTCCTGCTCCACATCGGTCTTGGTGGAGAGGGGCTGGCTCAGCTTGCTGCCGTCGCGGTACAGGGCGTTGGCCTTCAGGCCCAACTCCCAGCTCATGCGGTACGCGTCGCCGATCTGCTCGACCGTCGCCTCCGAAGCCATGTTGATGGTCTTCGAGATGGCGCCCGAGATGAAGGGCTGCGCCGCGGCCATCATGTGGATGTGGCCTTCGGGGCGGATGAACCGCGTGCCGGTGGGGCCACACTTGTTGGCGCAGTCGAACACCGCCAGATGCTCCGCCTTCAGGTGCGGTGCACCTTCCACGGTCTGGGTGCCGCAGATTCGGCGGTTCAGCGACTCGATCTGCTTCTTCTTCAGGCCGAGCACCTTCAGGCCGTTGAACTTGCCGTCGGCCTTGGCCGCAGCGGGGTCAAGGCCGGCGGCCTCGAGCACCTGCGTGGGCATGCTCCATGCGCTGAACGCGAAGCCCAGCTCGAACATCATGGGCAACTGGTTCTCGAGTGCCACCAGGTTGTCGCCGGTGTAGCCCTTGGCGGTCAGGTGCTGACGGAACGTGGGGCCCGTGGCCGGAATGCGGCCATCCGCATCGGGCATGGGGGTGTCCAGGTTCAGCGTGCCCATGACGTGCGCCAGGATCTCGTCGGTCTGCGTGGCGCTGTAGCCGAGGGCCTTCATCGCCGGACGCAGGCTCTGGTTGGCGATCTTGAAGTAGCCGCCGCCGGCGAGCTTCTTGAACTTGGTCAGCGCGAAGTCGGGCTCCACGCCGGTGGTGTCGCAGTCCATCAGCAGGCCGATGGTGCCGGTGGGGGCGATCACGGTGACCTGCGCGTTGCGGAAACCGAACTTGGTTCCGAACAGCAGCGCGTCGTCCCATGCGGCGAGCGAACGGGCGAGCATGTCGCCGGCGTTCGCCAGCGGAACCTTGCCGGCCTTGAAGATGCCGTGGTCGATCGACACCGGACGGATGCGCAGCGACTCCCACTCGGAGGCGTCGCGAGCGGTGCCGTAGGCCGCGCGGCGATGGTTGCGGATGACCCGCAGCATCTCCTCGCGGTTCTCGGCGAAGCCATCGAACGCGCCGTGCTCGGCGGCCAGCAGGGCGCTGGCGGCGTAGCTGCGACCGGTCAGGATGGCGCTGAAGGCGCCGCGCGACCTTCATCGCTGTCGTAGGGAATGCCCGCCTGCATCAGCAGTGCGCCCAGGTTGGCGTAGCCAAGACCCAGCGTGCGGTACTTCCAGCTGCGCTCGGCGATCTCCTTGGAGGGGAACGCCGCCATCAGCACGCTGATCTCCAGCACCACGGTCCACAGGCTGATCGCGTGCTCGTAGGCCTCGAGGTCGAAGTTGCGGGTCTCGGGGTCGTACAGCTTGAGCAGGTTGATGCTGGCCAGGTTGCACGCCGTGTTGTCCAGGAACATGTATTCGCTGCACGGATTGCTGGCGTTGATGCGGCCACCGTTGGGGCAGGTGTGCCAGGCGTTGATGGTGCTGTCGTACTGCAGGCCCGGATCGGCGCAGCGCCATGCGGCGAAGCTGATCTGGTTCCACAGGTCGCGCGCCTTCAGCTTCTTGGCCACCTTGCCGTCGGTGCGACGGATCAGGTTCCAGTCGGCGTCGGCATCGACGGCTTCCATGAAGGCATCGCTCAGGCGCACGGAGTTGTTGCTGTTCTGGCCGCTGACGGTGTAGTAGCTCTCGCCGTTGAAGTCGTAGTCAAGCTTCAGGCCGAGGCGCTGCGCCGTCTCCTTTTGCTCGGGGGTGAAGTGCTTGGCGCCTTCCACCAGCGCTGCCACCTTCAGCTCCTCGCGCACCTTCCAGTTGACGAAGGCCTCGACATCGGGGTGATCCACGTCCAGGCACACCATCTTGGCGGCGCGACGCGTGGTGCCACCGCTCTTGATGGCGCCGGCGGCGCGGTCGCCGATCTTCAGGAAGCTCATCAGGCCGCTCGACTTGCCGCCACCCGACAGCGACTCGTTCTCGCCGCGGACCGAGCTGAAGTTGGTGCCGGTGCCCGAACCGTACTTGAACAGGCGGGCCTCGCGGGTCCACAGGTCCATGATGCCGCCTTCGCCCACCAGATCATCGGCCACGGCCTGGATGAAGCAGGCGTGCGGCTGCGGATGGGTGTACGCATCGGTGGCCAGCGTCGGCGTGCCGGTGGCGTGATCGGTGATCCAGTGGCCCTGCGCGGGGCCGCTGATGCCGTAGGCGTAGTTCAGGCCGGTGTTGAACCACTGCGGGCTGTTGGGCGCCGCGACCTGGTTCAGCAGCATCCACGCGATCTCGTCGTAGAACGCCTGCGCATCCTTGGCGCTGGCGAAGTAGCCGAACTTCTCGCCCCAGTGGCGCCAGCAGCCGGCGAGGCGGTGCACAACCTGCTTCACCGAGCGCTCGGGGCCGAGCACGGGCTTGCCGCTCGCATCGACCTTGGGCTGGCCATCGGTGCCGATCTGCGGCACGCCGGCCTTGCGGAAGTACTTGCTCACCACGATGTCGGTGGCGAGCTGACTCCAGGTGGCGGGGATTTCCGCGTCGTTCATCTCGAAGACGGTGCTGCCGTCACTGTTGGAGATGCGACTGGAGCGGGTGCTCCACTCGATCGAGGCGTACACATCCTTGTTTGGTTCGGTGAAGCGTCGGTGAATTCGCATGGCTCGTTCCGTGTCCGTGTGCGAGAGGGTGAAGAAAACGTTGTCGCCCGCGTGCGGGCGACGGGTTGCAGTGCGTCAGCCCTTGCTGGCGGGCGCGAGCCCGTCCACCAAGGGAAGCGTGAGTCCGGTCTGATCCTGATACTTGCCACCCTTGTCCGCGTAGCTGCTGACGCAGGTGCGGCTGGCCTTCAGGAACACCATCTGGGCGATGCCCTCGTTGGCGTAGATGCGGGCCGGCAGGGGGGTGGTGTTGCTGATCTCGATGGTGACCTTGCCGCGCCACTCGGGCTCGAGCGGGGTCACGTTCACGATGATGCCGCAGCGGGCATACGTGCTCTTGCCGACGCAGATGGCGAGGCAGTCGCGCGGAACCTGGATGGTCTCCACGGTCTCGGCCAGTGCGAAGGAGTTGGGCGGAATGATGATGTGGTCGCGGCCGGTGCCGGCGAGCTCGACATCGATGAACAGATCGTCGGTGAACTTCTTGGGGTCGACCACCGCGGTGCCACCGCTGGTGGCGTTGGTGAACACCTTGAAGCGCGTGCCCACGCGGACGTCGTAGCCGTAGCTGCTCACGCCGAAGGAGATGCGACCCGGTCGCTTGGTCATCGACTCGAAGGGCTCGATGCCGACGCGTTCCTGGATTTCTGCATCAGACAAGACCATGGGGCGCTTCCTCTGGAACCGGTTCAGACGTGCAAGGCCCTCGGCCACGGGACCGAGGGAATGCCTCCACGACATCCGAACAAATTCCGAACAAATGACTGCTCTTTCGTACCGCTTCCGACACGCTTCCAGGGCCTCTGCACGCCTGCGAGGTGGTTGCGTGAGGCGGATCGTACCCCCACCCATTGGGGCCGCAAGTTCGAGTGACACGAAATATTGTGATTTCACGGAGCACCTCCACAAGTTCAACAACGGGCGCACCTTGCACATCGGCACATTCTTCACGAGACTCCAACAAATGGTGTGGAGAGGCTGTCCAATCTGTCCAAAGGCCCAAGATCTTGTGGAGTGGGGTGCTCGGAATGGCCGAAAGCAGGCTGTTTTTGCGCTTAGACTCGCCCAGTGAATTCCGAAGCCCCCAATCGCCTGCTGGATGCCCTGACCGAACCCCAGCGTGAGGCGGTGCTGCACACGGCGGGACCGCTGCTGGTGCTGGCGGGGCCAGGCTCGGGCAAGACGCGCGTGATCACGCACCGCATCGCGCACCTGGTGGAGCAGGGCGAGCGCGCGTCCAGCGTGCTGGCGCTCACCTTCACCAACAAGGCGGCGGGCGAGATGCGTCGGCGTGTGCAGGCGCTGATGCCGGATCCGGACGAGGCCGCGCGCATCGTGGCGGGCACGTTCCACAGCTTTGGCGCGCGCGTGCTGCGGCGCTACGCGACCGAGGCTGGCGTGCCGGCGGACTTCACGGTGCTGGATCCCGATGACCAGACCAAGGCGTGCAAGCAGGCGATCACCGAATCGGGCGAGGCACTGGATCGCTTCTCGCCCAAGACGGTGCTGAGCGAGATCAGCGGCTTCAAGGACATGCTGATCACGCCGGACATCGCGCAATCGCAGGCGCAGGACTGGCGCGCGCGCGTGATCGCGCGCATGTACGCGGCCTACGAGAAGGTGCTGCTGCGAAGTTCGTCGCTGGACTTCGACGACCTGCTGTGCCGCACCGCCAACCTGCTGCGCACCAACGAGGCGGTGCGCGAGCAGCTGCAGGCGCGCTTTCGCAACATGCTGGTGGACGAGTACCAGGACACCAACCATGCGCAGTTCTGCACGGTTCTGGAGCTGGCGAAGTCGCATCGCCGCCTGTGCGTGGTGGGCGATCCCGACCAGAGCATCTACGGCTGGCGCGGCGCGGATCTGCGCAACATCCTGAAGTTCGAGGAGCACTTTCCCGACGCGATCGTGGTGCCGCTGGGCGAGAACTTCCGAAGCACGCACCCCATCGTGAGCGCGGCGGCCACGCTGATCCAGAACAACCGGCAGCGTCGTCACAAGGAGCTGCGCAGCATGCGCGGCGAGGGCGAGGCGCCGCGCTACGTGCGCTGCGTGGACGAGCGCGACGAGGCGCAGCGCGTGGTGCAGGAACTGCGCGAGGCCGGCAAGCGCGGCGTGCCGTGGCGCAGCATGGCGGTGCTGTACCGCATGAACAGCATGAGCCGCGTGCTGGAGGAGGCGCTGCGGCGCGCGGACATGCCGCATCAGGTTGTGCGCGGCACGGCCTTCTACGACCGCCGCGAGGTGCGCGACCTGGTGGCGTACCTGCGACTGGCGGGCAATCCGCACGACGAACTGGCGCTGGCGCGCATCGCCAACGTGCCCACGCGCGGGCTGGGCGACACCAGTCTGTCGCGCATCGAGCTGCATGCGGCGAAGCGGCAGCTGCCGCTGATCGAGGCGCTTCGCGTGGCGGAGGAGGCCGGCGCCTCCGCGCGTGCGGCCAACTCCGCGCGCAAGCTGGCCGAGATGATCCTGGCGTGGCGGCGCGAGGCGGAGACCTCGTCGGTGGAGGCGCTGGGCGAGCTGGTGGGTCGCGTCGCGCGCGAAAGCGGCCTGGAATCGCACTATCTGGCCGAGGATCGCGAGTCGCCCGACGACGGCGAGAGTCGCACCGAGAACCTGGCGCAGGTGGTGAGCGCGGCGGCGGAGTTCATCACCGAGCGCATGGCGCAGGAGAGCGGCGAGATGGAAGGCACGCCGCCGCTGCGCACGGCGCTGGATGGATTGCGCGCGTACCTGGAGCGCATCGCGCTGGTGGCCGACAGCGACGCCTTCGACCCCGAGACCGGTGCGGTGACGCTGATGACGCTGCATGCGGCCAAGGGCCTGGAGTTCGGCGTGGTGTGCATGGTGGGTCTGGAGCAGGGCAGCCTGCCGCATGCGCGCAGCATGGATTCACCCAGCGATCTGGAGGAGGAGCGTCGCCTGTGCTTCGTGGGCATGACGCGCGCCGAGGATCGCCTGATGATGTCGAGCGCCGCCACGCGCACCATGCGCGGGCAGCCGATGGCCACGGTGGAGAGCATGTTCGTGCGCGAACTGCCGCCCGAGGTGGCGCGCGAGGATGCCAGCGACTCGCAGTTCGACGGCTTTGCCGGGCACCGCGCGCCGGCGCCATGCGCGTGGGCACGCGCGTGCGTCACCCGCTGTTCGGCATCGGCGTGGTGGAGTCGGTCACGCCGCGTGGCGGCAGCACCGCGCTGCGCGTGGCCTTCAAGGCCGTCGGCAGCAAGACGCTGATCCAGGAATTCGCGCGCCTGCAGGTGATCGGCTGATCACTTGCCTGCGGGCTGCTTCGCGTACGAATCGCACAGACCCGTGCGCCACATGAGGAAGGACCACTGGTCCACCTGATCGCGGATGCGCGCGGCCAGCGGCTTGCCCTGACCGTGGCCGGCTTCGCGGTCCACCCACAGGAACACCGGGTTGGCGCCGGTGTCGCTCGCGTTCATGGACTGCATGCGCGCGGCCATCTTGCGTGCGTGCAGCGGATGCACGCGGCTGTCGTTCTCGCCGGCGGTGAAGAGCACCGCGGGGTACTTCGTGCCCTTCTTCAGGTTGTGGTAGGGGCTGTAGGCGCGCAGCCAGCCGAACTGCTCGGCGTTCTCGCTGCTGCCGTACTCGGGCACCCAGTACTTGGCCAGCAGGAAGTTCTGGTAGCGCAGCATGTCGAGCAGCGGCACGGCGCTGATGGCGGCGCAGAACAGGTCGGGTCGCTGCGTGATGGCCACGCCGGTGAGCAGGCCGCCGTTGCTGCCGCCCTGGATGGCGAGATGGTTGGCGTTGGTCCACTTGTTGCCGATCAGCCACTCCGCGCAGGCGTAGTAGTCGTCGAACACGTTCTGCTTGCGACCCAGCATGCCGGCCTCGTGCCAGCCTTCGCCGTACTCGCCACCGCCGCGCAGGTTGGCCACGGCGTAGATGCCGCCCGCCTCCACCCACGGCGTGATGCTGGGGTTGAAGCCGGGCTCCAGGCTCACGTTGAAGCCGCCGTAGCCGTACAGCAGGCAGGGGTGGTCGCCGGTGGGTGCGAGATCCTTGCGGCGCACCATGAACAGCGGAACCATGGTGCCGTCCTTGCTGGCCACGCGCACGCGTTCCACCATCCACTTCGAGAGATCGACCGGCACGCTTGGCTTCCACCAGATGACGGGCTTGGGGTTGGCGAGGTCGGCCACGTGATACACGCTGCGCGGCTCGTTGTAGCTGGTGTAGCTGATGAAGGCGTCGGTGCGATCCTCGTCCACGCTGTAGGTGGCGGCGCCCAGGCCGGGCAGCGGAATCTCGCCCTGGCTCTTGCCCGAGCGATCGAAGCGCTCGAGGCGCGTGCACACATGCTTGGTGAATGCGGCGACCATCGCGCCCTTGGTGAAGCCCACGCTTTCGAGCACCTCGTCCTTGGGCTCGGGGATGATGTCCTTCCAGTTGCCGCGCGCGGCGTTGGCGAGATCGACCGCCACCAGACGCGCATGCGGCGCGTCGAGCGTGGTCATCATGTACATGCGCGCGCCGTCGAAGCCGATGGGCGTGAACTTCGCGGGCAGACCCTTGGCGATCTCGATGGCGGGGGGCGTGCGGTCGGCACCGCCTTCGCGCCAGGCCTTGAAGTCCATCACCGACAGGTCGTTCGCCTGCCAGCCGCGGCTGAAGCCGGTCATCATCCAGCGACCGTCGCGGCTGAGGCCCGCGAAGGGAATCTCGCTGGGGTTGGTCTGCTTCAGGATCACGCGATCGTTCTTCACGTCGCTGCCGAGCACGTGGAAGCGCACCTCGCGGCTGTAGGGATCCTTGGGGTTGGTGAGCGCGCTGTACAGGAAGCCGTCGTTGGTCGGGGTCCAGCCCTCGAAGTTCACCTTGCCGGTGATCACGTCGGGCTTCAGCGCGCCGGTGGCCACATCCATCACGTGCAGTTCGCTCATCTCGCTGCCGGACTTGCTGGTGCCGTAGGCAAGCAGCGTGCCGTCCTCGGTGGCGCTGTTCCAGTCGAGCGAGGTGAGGCCCTTCGCGTCCATGGTGTTGGGATCGATCAGCGTGCGCGCCGTGGCGCGGCTCGCGGGGTCGGTTCCCTTCTGCACCTTCAGCACGCCCTGGTTCTGGTCGCCGGTGCGCTCGCCGAAGAAGGCCCAGTCGCCGTGCATGCCGGGCATGCCCACGCTTGGCAGCTTCATCAGCGGCTCGAGCGTGCTGGCGATGTGCGCGCGGCAAGGCAGCGCGTCCAGCGCGGCGCGCGTGCGGTCGATCTGCATGGTGGTCCAGTCGCGCACGGCGGGCGACTCGGCCTCCAGCGTTTCCAGCCAGCGGTTCTCGTCGACGAAGGTTTCGCCGTGGATCGCGTCTCGGTGACGGGTGCGAGCGGGGCGGCGGCGTCGTTGCCGGCGAGGGCCAGCACCAGCGGAAGAATCGCGTTGATCATGCGGGCAAGGTACCGATTACAACACCCGATATGAGGGACGGGGGTCTGTATCGGACCCACGCGGCGCAGGCTGGCCAGATGCGGATGCAGGCTGAATCGAGCGGATGACCCGCGGGAGCGATGCCCGAGCGTCCGATACAGACCCCCGTCCCTGTTACGCGGACGTTAGTGGGCGATGCGCATGCGGATGGTTTCGGGCATGGCACCCAGACCATCGAGCAGCGTGGCGTCGCCGAAGGGATCCACATCCAGGATCACGAAACTGGTGTCGCTGTCGCTCTGCAGGAACTCGGCGTGGATGTTGATGCCCGCCTTCGCCAGCAGCGTGTGCATGGTGCCCAGCACGCCCGGCACGTTGCGGTGCACATGCAGGATGCGCAGCAGACCATCCTTCACCTGCGGCAGATCCACCTGCGGGAAGTTGACCGCCGTGGCCGTGGTGCCGTGCTTCCAGAAACGCGCCAGCTTCTCGGCCACATCCACAGCGATCGCTTCCTGCGCCTCCTCGGTGCTGCCGCCGATGTGCGGCGTGAGGATGACGTTGCCCAGTCCGGCGAGCGGCGTGCGGAAGCCCTGGCCGTTCTCGGCGGGCTCCTCGGGGAACACGTCGGCTGCGGCGCCCGAGAGATGGCCGCTGCGCAGCGCCGCCGCGAGCGCCTCGAGATCCACCACCTTGCCGCGGCTGTTGTTGATCAGCGCCGCGCCGCGCTTCATCTGCGCAAGTTCCTTCGTGCCGATCAGGTTGCGCGTGCGATCCGTGTCGGGCACATGCAGGCTCACCACATCGGACGCTTCCAGCACCGCCTGCAGCGAGGGCAGCGCGTGGGCGTTGCCAAGCGCCAGCCGTCGCGCGATGTCGAAGTACACCACGCGCATGCCCAGGCCTTCGGCCAGCACGCTGAGCTGGCTGCCGATGTGCCCGTAGCCCACGATGCCCAGCGTTCGGCCGCGCACCTCGCGGCTTTCCTTGGCGCTCTTGTCCCACAGACCCGTGTGCAGCTGCGCGCTCTTGTCGAACAGGCGTCGCGACAGCGCGATGATCTCGGCCAGCGTGAGTTCGGCCACGCTGCGCGTGTTGGAGAAGGGGCTGTTGAACACGGGCACGCCGGTGCGTGCCGCGCACGCCAGATCCACCTGATCGGTGCCGATGCAGAAGCAGCCCACGGCGGCGAGTCGTTGCGCGGCGGTGAGCGATGTGGCGGGCAGACGCGTCTTCGATCGCAGGCCGATCACCGTGGCGCGTGCAAGCAGCGCGGCCAGCTGCGATGCATCCGGGCTTCGGTCGAGCCGCTCCACATCGAAGCCCGCCTCGCGCAGCGGACCATCGGCCGCCGCGTGGATCGCCTCCACCAGCACCGCCAGCGGGCGCTCGCTCACGCCTTGCCTCCGACCACATCGGGCAGTTCATCGAGCGCGGCGGTGAACACCTCGCAGCCATCCTCGGTCACCATCACGTCGGCCTCGTAGTGCACGCTCAGGCTGCCGTCGGCGGTCCAGATGGGCCACGCGTTGCCCTTGGAGCGGATCTCGGTGGTGCCGGCGCTGATCATGGGCTCGACCGCGATCAGCATGCCCTTCTCGAAGGGCTTCCAGGCCTCGGTCCATTCGCCGGGATACGACGGTGGCGTGTTGGCGATGTACGGACTTTCATGCAGCGTGTGGCCGATGCCATGCCCGCCGAGGCCGCGCACCAGATGGAAGCGGCAGTCGCGTTCCACATAACCCTGCACGGCCTTCGCCCACTCGATCATGGGTCGTCCCGCCTTGATGGCCGCGATGCCGCGACGCAGACTTTCGCGGCCGCAGGCCTGCAGGCGCTTGCCCATCTCCGTGGCCGAGCCGATGGAGTAGGTCCATGCCGCGTCGCCGATCATGCCGCGGTGCTTCACGCCGATGTCCAGCGCCAGCAGATCACCTTCGGCCAGTGGCGTGGCGTCATGCTCGCCATGGACCACCATGTCGTTCACGCTGAGGCAGGTGTGGCTGCGGAAGGGCGGGTGGCCTCGCACCTTGTAGCCGATGAAGGCGCTCTTGCACTTCAGTTCCTCGAAGATGGAGCCGCAGAAGGCGTCCACCTCGGCCAGCGTGCGACCCACGCGCAGCCAGCCCGCGAGTCGGCGGTGCGTCTCCACCACGCACATGGCGGCGGCGCGCGCATCCTCGATTTCCTTGGCGGTGCGAAGGATCACGGCGCGATGGTATCGCGGCGCGGTGCGGCGAATGTTCAGGCCAGCACGCGACCGCCTAGCACCACATGCGCCGGGGCCGGGCCACCGAAGCCGTGCACCAGACTGCGCTCGTCGCGCTCACCGAGCACGATCAGGTTCGCGCGCATGCCGGGCGCGATCGACCCCATCTGATCGCCCAGCCCCAGCGCATGCGCGGCGTTCGCTGTGGCCGCCACCAGTGCCTCGTGGCACGACAGTCCGCAATGCCGCACCGCCAGATGCATGGCGAACCGAAGATCCACGGTTGGCGCGCTGCCCGGATTGCAGTTGCTGCCGAGCGCCACGGCCGCGCCCGCATCGATGAGCGCGCGACCCGGCGCGTAGCGACCATCGAGCGCGTAGCCCGAGCAGGGCAGCAGCACGGCGATCGCGGCGCCGGCACCCACGCGCGCGATCGTGGCCTGACTCGAAGCCTCCAGATGATCGACGGTGCGCGCGCCTTCCTCGATGGCCATCGCCGCGCCGCCGAGATCGTTGAACTGATCCGTGTGCAGACGCGCCGGCACGCCCGCCGCCCGCGCCGCGCGCAGCACCGCACGCGCCTGCTCCACGCTGAAGGCGTTCTTCTCGCAGAAGGCATCCACCGCCGCATCCGGAAAGCGCCGCGCAAATTCGGGAATCACCTCGCGCACCAGTCGTTCGGGCCACGCCGCGTCTTCGGGTGGAATGGCGTGCCCGCCCAGGAACGTGCGCCGCACCGTGATGGGCGAATCGCTCGCCGCCATCTCGATCGCCTGCAGCATGCGCGATTCACTCGCTGGCTCGAGTCCGTAGCCCGACTTCGCCTCGGTGGCGCCGATGCCCAGTCGCGCCATCGCGTGCAGACGTTCGCGCACGCCGGCGGCCAGTTCCATTTCGCTTGCCGCGCGCGTGGCGCGCACCGTGCTCAGGATGCCGCCGCCCGCCGCAAGGATGTCGCTGTACGGAACGCCCGCACGCACCTGTTCCCATTCGCTCCAGCGATCGCCGCCCCAGCACAGGTGCGCATGCGCGTCCACCAGCGCCGGCATGCACACGCGACCTGCGGCGTCGATCACATCGCCCTGCACATGTTCGGGCGCGCCCGCACCCACGCGCACGATGCGTTCCCCCTCGCATTGCACGAAACCGCGCTCGATCACGCCCACGTCGCGCATGGCCGCACCGCGCCGCGGACCGCCGCCGGTCATGGTGAGCACGCGAGCATTCAGCACGGTGAGCGCCGTCATGCGGCGCAAGGTATCCGCTGCACTAGCATGCGCCTTCATGCGCCTGATCATCGTGCGACACGCCCGGGCCAAGGATCGCGACGCGAAGAGCTGGCCCGACGACACGCAGCGCCCGCTCACCAAGGGCGGGCGTCGCGAATTCGCGCGATTGGCGGCGCGCGTGCCCAACTGGATCGAGCCACCCGCGGCGGTGCTGTCGAGCGGCTGGGTGCGCGCCTGGGACACCGCCGCGATCCTGTGCAACGAGACCGGCTGGCCCGATCCCATTCGTTGCCGCGCGCTGGAGACCGAGGGCGGCGCGTCGGCGGTGCAGGCGATCCTGCAGGAACTCCGGGCGCGCGCGGATCAGGCAAGTGTGGCGATCGTCGGTCACGAGCCCGTGCTGGGCGAACTGATCGGTCACCTGCTTGGTGGCGATGCCCTGGTGGCCGTGGCCAAGGGTGCCGTGGCGGTGCTGGACATGCACCCGGACGAGGGCCGTGGCACGCTGCTGGCGCTGGTTCCCCCGTGGCCGTGGCCAAGGGTGCCGTGGCGGTGCTGGACATGCACCCGGACGAGGGCCGTGGCACGCTGCTGGCGCTGGTTCCCCCTGAAGCCGTGCAGCGTCCGTGAGCGCGTCGCTGCGCTCGGGCGTGGTATAAGAACACCCCGCAAGGACCAACACCCATGACCAACGCACCCGCTGAACTCCCCGACGAGAAGACCACGCCCCTGATCGGCATCAAGTGGAACGGCAGCGTGCTCATCCTGCGGCTGGTCGGTCCCAACATCGGTCAGCGCGAGAGCCCCATCCTCACCGAGGAGTTCACGCCCTACTTCAAGAAGCACGGCAAGGCGATCAAGCACATGGTGCTCGACCTGACCAGCGTGAACTTCATGAGCAGCATGGGCCTTGGCATGTGCATCGCGTGCCGCAACCTGGCCAACGCGCAGGGCGCCACCAGCATCCTGTTCGGCATGAACAAGGATCTGCAGGCCCTGATGGCCATGATGAAGATCGAGAAGATGTACAAGATCGCCAAGAACAACGACGAGCTGCAGAAGCTCGTGCGCTGAGGCACCCCGGGCGCGCGCGTCAGCGCGTGGCGGGCTTCTTTGCAGGCAGATCGGTGGGGGCAACCACGCGTGTGGGTGCGGTGTAGATCACCACATCGGCGCGCTCACGATCGCCTTCCTGCAGGAATCGGGCAGCCGACGGCACCAGTGCCACGGTGGTGACGCTGGTGAACAGGCTGCGTGCGCGGATCGCGCGCGACACGGCCTGCAGCGAATCCGGTCCGGTGCTGCGAACCACCACGCGGCGGGGCTTCTGACTCCACGCATCGTGCACCAGATCGGCACATGCGTCGGCATCCTGGTCGCAGTCCACCACCACCACGGGCGGGAAGGACGACTGCACGTCGTCCACCAGCGCGTTGCGCGCCGCAACCGCGCCGGCGTCGCTGGCGGAACCATCCACCACGATCACGTCGGTGCGGCGCACCAGTCGCATGATGTCGGCCCACATCACCACGCGACCATTCACGCCGTCGAACATCACCAGATCGCGTGGTGGATATGGCGTGTCGGGCAGGGCGGTGGTGTACTGCATGGGGCTGCCCCACGGCTCGCCAAGCTGATCAGCGCCGGTGCAGGCGACAGGCAGGCAGGCAAGCAGGGTCAGGCACGCGGCGGTGGGACGAAGCATCACGGGAGCGTGGCGTGGATGGCGCTCGCGGTCAACCCAGGGCGTGCGAGAACGTTTTTTCGGGGCCGATTTGCATGTTCCTTCTGGTCTTTGGCCCCCGCCCGACTAGTTTGCAGGGGTGAAGATCCGCTCCACGATGGCTGTCGTCTGCGCACTCGCCACCATGCTGGGGGCGACCGCCCCGCCCGACGCACCCCTGGAGGCGCCGCTGGCGGGCGAAGTGGAGCCCGTCACGCGCTACGACGACGAGGTGGTGATCCGTGTCACGCTTCGCAACGCGCAGGATCTGATGCTGATGACCCAGCTCAGCGACGATCCGTGGTCGCATGCGCCGGGCATCGGCGCTCCCAGCGACTGGCGCGTGCATCGCGCAGCGCTGCTCACGCTGCGCCGCGCCGGCGTGCCCTTCGAGATCTTCATCGCGGATGTGCAGTCGCTGGTGCAGGCCGAACGCGAGCGTGTGGCGCAGCCCGTGGAGGCGGCCGACTGGTTCGCCGACGTGAAGAACCTGGCCGCCATCAACGCGCGACTGGATGCGCTGGTGGCGCTTCGCCCCGACATCTGCAAGATCGTCACCGCCGGCACCAGCTACCAGGGTCGAAGCATCCGCGGCGTGCGCATCTCGCGCCATCCCGAGGGCACGCCGATTCCCGCCTTCGTGTTCACCGCCACGCAGCATGCGCGCGAATGGGCGACTCCGATGACGGCCATGTGGTACGCCGACCGCCTGGTGGAGGATGACGGCACCGACGCGCGCATCACGGCCATCGTGGATTCGAGCGAGGTGTACGTGTTTCCGGTGCTGAACCCCGATGGCTACGAGTACAGCTGGACCACCACGCGTCTGTGGCGCAAGAACCGTCGCCTGAACTCGGGCGGCAGCTACGGCGTGGACCTGAACCGCAACTGGGCCACGGGCTGGGGTGGCAGCGGTTCCAGCGGCACGCAGAGCAGCGACACCTACCGCGGCACGGCGGCGTTCAGCGAGCCGGAATCCGCGGGTTTCCGCGACTTTCTGCTGCCCAAGACCAACATGGCCGGTCACGTGGACATCCACAGCTACAGCCAGATCCTGATGTGGCCCTACAGCTACACCAGCACGCTGCCACCTGAATCGAGCAGCTACACGCGCGTGAGCACCGCCATGGGCAACGCCATGAAGGCGGTGAACAACAAGACCTACACCGTGGGCAACAGCTGGGCCGTGTACGGCGCCACCGCGGGCTGCATCGAGGACTGGACCAGCACCACCACCGGCGGCATGGGCTACTGCGTGGAGGTGCGCGACACCGGCACCTACGGCTTCGTGATGCCGGCCAGCGAGGTGCTGCCGAACGCGCGCGAGAACTTCGCGGGCGCCGAGGTGATGATGGAGGAGCTGCTGAAGGCCTGCACCATCACGCTGGTGCAGGGGCCCTCCACCACGCTGGTGCCCAACACCGCCACGCCCGTGAAGGTGACCGTGACCGCCAACGTTGGCTCGCTGCTCGCCAGCGGCGCCGTGCGCCTGAAGTGGAAGGTGGACGGTGGCGCCGCGCAGACCGCCAACATGACGCTGGCCAGCGGTCAGTGGAGCGCGTCGCTGCCGGCGACGGCATGCGGCAAGACGGTGACCTGGTGGGTGGAAGCCGAGACCAACTTCACCGCCACGCGATGGCCGGCCAATTCGCCAGCCGTCGTGCGCACCTCCAGCACCGGTTCGTGCGCCATCGAGGGCGACCTGGATGGCGACGGCATCGTGGGTGCAGGTGACATCGCGATCGTGCTGCTCGACTTTGGCGACTGCACCAATTCGCCCTCCGATGTGGATGGCTCCGGCTGCGTGGATGCCGGCGACATCGCGTTCCTGCTGCTGCTCTATTCCTGATTTCACCAGCGTTATTGCCCTGAATTCGGCCCCGCCGGCCGTTCTTGTCGATTTCTGTTTGGGTTTCGGGGAGTTGGGGGTACCTTCGCTCCACACGAGGGAACCGCCTCGTGACTCGAAACACCTGCATTGGAGCCGCTGGATGAACCGCACATACGTCTTTCTTTCTGCAATCATCTCCCTCGGCTTCATCGCCAGCGCATCGCGCGCGCAGAGCAACGTGGTGGGGTGGGGCCTTGTGCCTTCCGTCTCGCCCCCATCCATCGAGCGCGTGTCGCAGGTGGCATGCGGTGGATTCCACACCGTGCTGCTGCGCACCGACGGCGGCGTGGCATGCTTCGGCTACGGTCTGGACGGTCAGTGCGATGTGCCACCCAGCGCGCTGGGCGGCGTGACGCAGGTTGCGGCCGGATTCTCGTTCTCGATGGCGCTGAAGAACACCGGTGGCGTGCTGGCCTGGGGCAACAACTCGAGCGGGCAATGCGATGTGCCCACGAGCGCAGGCAGCGGAGTTGCTCGCATCGCGAGCAATGCGGTCGGTGCCTTCGCCCTTGCTCAGAAGCAGGATGGATCGCTGGTCGGCTGGGGTGACAGTGGCTTTGGCGTCACCACCATCCCCGCATCGGCGCAGGGAGCCACGCAGTTCGCGTGCGGCAACAATCACGCACTCGCGGTGACACCGGACGGTCATGTGGTGGCGTGGGGCGAGAATGACGACTACTGGGGCCAGGCGCTTGGCAGCGACGCCAACGGCAATCCAATCGCGTGTGATGGAAGCGCCGCCACGGGACAGCAGGTGCAGGTGCTTGGCCAGACGCTGACGAATGTCGCGCAGGTGGCTGGCGGCATGAGCTTCTCGCTTGCGCTGCTCAACAACGGTCTTGTGGTGGGGTGGGGCTCGCCCAATGCCGGTGCGGCCTATGTGCCAGCCGACCTTGCCGGCGTCACGGGGCTTGCCACGACGGCCAACAGCTGCCTCGCGCTCAAGAGCGACGGTCACGTGGTGGAGTGGGCGACCAATGGTCCGATCGAGGTGCCCGCGAATGTGCACAACGTGACGCAATTGGCGGCCGGCTACGGTCATCGCATCGGGCTTGTCGAGGGCGGCGCGGCGATCGGGTGGGGCGACAATTTCGCCGGGCAGTGCAACACGCCTCCAAGCACCCTGGCGCCGTGCACCGCGATCACCTCGGGTGAAACCCATGCGCTGGCGCTGATGCCCGGCGGAGAGGTGATCGGTTGGGGCAGCACGGGCAGCGGTGAGATCAACATCCCTGCCGCCGCGAAGCAGGGCGTGACCGCGATCGCCGCGGGCCGACGCTTCTCGGTGGCGGTGCGCGATGGTGGCGTGCTGCTGTGGGGCGAGAACTGGGGCGACATGAACGTGCCGGCGAGTGCCCAGTCCGGCATCACCACGTTGGCTGCCAGCATCGGCTCGCCGCGATGCCTCGCGTTGAAGGGTGACGGCGTGATCGCGTGGGGCGCCAACTGGGGCGGTCAGTGCCTGGGCACCGACGCGAACGGCGATCCGGTGATCGAGCTGCACCCGGACTATGGCTTCCCGCTTCCGGCCACGGGTCAGTTTGTGCAGATCATGGGTCAACAGCTGCAGGGCATCACGCAGATCGCCTGCGGCGATTCGCATTCGCTTGCGGTCACCAGCGATGGCGCGGTGCGCACATGGGGTGATTCGCGGGGCGGCATCCTGGATGTGCCAGTGTCGGCGCAGTCCGGCGTGTCCAGGGTTGCGGGTGGAATGGGATTCACCGTGGCCGTGAAGGTCGATGGTTCGATGCTGGCATGGGGTGTGAACGAGAGTGGCGAGTGCAACATTCCACCATCGGCGCAGACTGGCGCGGTGGATGTCGCCTGTGGCTCGGGTCACTCGATCGCCCTGTTGGCGGATGGATCGATCGCGGCGTGGGGACAGAACTACAACGGCCAATGCGCGGTGTCGCCAGGTCGCTACGCGCATGTCGCGGCTGGAGCGAACTCCACCTACGCCATGCTGCTGCAGAATGCGGATCCCTGCGATGGT
>RFQW01000002.1 GCA_009924765.1 Planctomycetota bacterium
GCAGGTGGCGGTGGCGTGCCGCGTGCTGATCCACACGGCGGGTCGGCCGGCGGTGGCTCTTGCGTGGATCGTGACCGTGATGGCGGTGCCGGGCCTTGGCTTGCTGGCCTATCTGCTGGTTGGCGAAAGCAAGTTCGGCCTGCGCCGAGCGCGGCGCCACGCGGCGATTCTGCAGGAGGTGGATGTGCCGTCGGTGCACACGCAGCGAGACGCGCGCGCGATGCAGCATGACCTGACCGCCGAGCAGCAGCAGCTCTCCTTGATGGCCGGATCCGTCAGCCACTCGCCCGTCCTCTCCGGCAATCGCGTGGCGCTGTCAGGTGACAGTGCCGACAACATCGCGCGCATGGTGCGGGACATCGATGCGGCCACGCATCACGTGCACCTGTTGACGTACATCTACCTGCTCGATGGCGCGGGCCACGCGATCGCCGAGGCACTGCTGCGCGCGGTGGCACGCGGGGTGCAGGCCCGGTTGCTGGTCGATGATCTGGGCAGCCGCTCGTTCCTGCGCAGCGACCTGCGCCGCACGCTGGAATCCGCCGGCGTGCAGGTGTGTGGCGCGCTGCCCACATCGCTGGTTCGCATGATGATCGCGCGCCTGGACATCCGGAACCATCGCAAACTGCTCGTGCTCGACGGTCGTGTGGCGTGGGTCGGCAGCCAGAACGTGGCCGAGGCGAGTTTCGCGCCGAAGGCACGCTACGCCCCATGGGTGGACTGCATGCTGCGCGTCGAGGGCCCGCTGGTGCGCGAACTGCAGATCGTGTTCGTGGAAGACTGGTTCATGGAGCGCGACGAGGATCTGGACGCGCAACTGGCCATCGAGCCGCCCTTCCACACCGACGGTGTGACGGCACAGGCCGTGGCCACGGGCCCCAACTTCCGCAACGATTACATGACGCTCCTCATGCAGGCGGCCGTGCAGGTGGCGCGGAAGGAGATCACGCTGACCACTCCCTACTTCGTGCCCGATCTGCCCATGCACGCAGCGCTGGCGGTGGCGGCGCGACGCGGCGTGCGCGTGCGGCTGGTGGTGCCGCGCCGGAACGACTCGTGGCTGGTACAGCGTGCCAGCCGAGGCCTGTACGACATGCTGCTGGAAGCGGGCGTGGAGATCCACGAGTTCACCGGCGGCCTGCTGCACGCGAAGACCGTGCTGGTCGATGATCTCGTGAGCGTGATCACCAGCGCCAACCTGGATCGGCGCAGCTTCGAGTTGAACTTCGAGATGGGCGTGCTCCTGTACGACGCCGGTTTCGCCGACACCCTGCGCGCGCTGCAGGCTCGCTACGTCGCGCAGAGCACCCGGGTGGACCTGCAAGCGTGGCGCCAGCGTCCACCAGGCATTCGCCTGCTCGAGGGCGCCGCGGGGCTGCTCAGCCCGCTGCTGTAGCGATCAGTCCCGTTCGTCGATCCACGCCTGCTGGATCGCCTCCAGGATGCGCTCGTTGCATGGATGCCCGGGCTGTTCCACGAAACCGGGCAACTGCATCACCAGCGACTTCAATCGCGGAAAGGCGATCGACACCGGATCGACGTCATCATGCGCGTCGCACAGCGCCTCAGCGATGCGCTGCACGTCGAGCCAGTGCATGGGTTCCTGCTCCGGCATGACGCAGCCGCCGCCTAGTGCGGCACTTCCTTGATCGCGTTGCGGTTCCACGCCGGCACGCGCACCACGATGGGGCCCGTGCCCTTGAT
The DNA here is from genome assembly GCA_009924765.1 of Planctomycetota bacterium. GTDB lineage: Bacteria > Planctomycetota > Phycisphaerae > Phycisphaerales > SM1A02 > SYAC01. Next base: position 1,705 of record RFQW01000002.1, read on the forward strand.
CTCGCACTGGCAGCTCAGGCGGCTGTTGCGCTGGATGGCCGGCGCCTCCTCCACGCGATCGTCTTCGGCCTCGGTGCTTTCGGTGAGCTGATCCATGCCCTGCTCCACATACACGTGACAGGTGCTGCAGGCGCACACGCCGCCGCAGGCGTGCTCGATGTTGATGCCGTGATCCATGGCCAGTTCGAGCAGGCTCTCTCCCGCGCCACCCATCAATTGCCATTCCTTCTGCTCGGTGCCGGTGAGGGCGTGCGGATCCTCCAGCAGGAAGGTGACGGGGACGATTGGCGGGCCGTGCTCGTGGTCGCTGCGCTTCAGGTGCATGGGGCGGGCATGGTAGGAAGTTCCGGGCACCTCCGGCCACGGAAATCCGATGCGGGACCGGCGATGGAATCGCGGCGCCTGCCGCTACGCTGTGCCCGTGGACCTGCTTCCGAACACGCTCGAGGACACCGCCGCAGCGGCACAGGCGCTGGAGATCTCGCGCCATCGCGCCCGCGAAGTGCACGCGGCGTGGTTCCGGGAAGGCCGCATCGCCGCGCCGTGGGCGGAGGACCGCGTGGCGCCGATCGAGCGCACCACGGTGGACCACGACACGGTGAAGTTCACCATGCGGCTGCCGGACGGACTGGAAACCGAGAGCGTGGTCATTCCGATGTATCGCGACGAGCGCATCACGCGCACCCTGTGCGTGAGCAGCCAGGTGGGCTGCGCCATGGGCTGCGGTTTCTGCGAGACGGCGCAGATGGGCCTGATGCGCAACCTCACCGCCGGCGAGATCGTGGCGCAGTGGTTCGCGGCGCGGCATCGCGTGGAGAATCCCTACGACGGTGGGCGCGGCTTTCACATCAAGAACATCGTGTTCATGGGCATGGGCGAGCCCACCGACAACATCGACAACGTGCTGCAGGCCATCCGCGTGCTGGCCGACCATCACGGCGCGGGCGTGCCGGCGGCCAACATCACGGTGAGCACCGTGGGTCGGGCGGCCGGCGTGCGCAAGCTGGCCGCGTTCGCGGAGCAGACGGGCTACCGCAAGCTGAACATCGCCTTCAGCCTCAACGCGCCGAACGACCGCATCCGCACCGAGATCATGCCGATCACGCGCGCCGAACCGGTGTCGGGCGTGCTGGACGCGCTGAAGGCCTGGCCCGTGCGTCGCAGCGCCGTGTTCTGCATGGAGTACGTGCTGATCCCGGGCGTGAACGACGCCCCCGAGCACTGCGACGAGGTGTGCGAACTGCTGCGTGACCTGAAGTGCTCGCTGAACGTGATTCCCTACAACCCGCGGCGCAACAGTCCATGGCGCGCCCCAACCGAGGATGAGACGGCCGCCTTCGTGGCGCGCGCGGTGGCCAACGGACAGTTCTGCAAGCGCCGAGGCACGAAGGGCCGCAATGCCATGGCCGCATGCGGCCAGCTTGGCAACGAGAACATCCGCAAGCGCAAGTTCGTGGATCTGCGCGTGGGCGAGTGAGTGCCGCGCCGGGTCAGTTCCCGTTCGGGGCGCTTGCTGCAGACTCCATGCTGGTCGACAGGATCTGCATCGCCGGTGGCGCGGCGCGAGGCTGTGGCGCGGTCAACTTGCCCAATCGGCACAGCGCCATCGGCTCGAAGCCCGGCGCCTCCAGCGCGGCGGCGATCACCTTTGCGGCTGCTGCCTGTTCGGCACCCTTGGCGGATGCAGCCTCGAACAGACCCGGCGGAAGCGGACGCACATCGAACGCCGCTCCGTACTGATGCGCGAACAGGCCGGCCTTCTGCATGCCTCGGCCGGCGTTGATCAGCGTCTGCGTGGTGGCGGTTGGACCGCGACCGGCGAGCAGGATCGTGCAGCCCGGCCCCCACAGCGTCTTGGGTCCGATGGCGGCGGCGAACGCGGGCGACGCGGCCGCCAGCGTCTCGACCGCCCGCATGAACTCGGCTCGCTTGTCGTCGGCGATCACCACGCCGGTGGTGTTCTGGTCGATCAGGCAGATGCGCGCCTTCTCCACGCACGCCGCCTCGGGCTTGTACGCGGCGTCGAAGGCGCCACGCGGATCGGGACGCGTGAAGATGCCCAGCGCGCTCGCGACGGCCTCGGGCGTCGGCTGCTTCTTCACCTGCCCCACGCGCACGGACATCACCACCAGATCGCCGCCCTCCTCGATCTTGGGATAGAAGACCGCGGTGCCCGCCATGCTGGCGGTGGCGAGCATGCCGATGCACTCGAGCGCTGCCCCCGCACTGATGAACAGCGTGAAGTACTCGTCGTCGCCGATGGGGCTCTTGGCGCACCGCGTGGCGATGGTGCAGTCCAGCTTGGCGATCAGCCGCAGGTTGGCCAGCGCGCCGTAGTCGTCCGCCCAGCATGCGGCCATGGCGAACGGAATGGTCACGCCCTCCGACACGGAAGCCTTGCCTGTGCGCGGACGCGCCTGCATGCCGCCCATGGGTGCCGCCGCGCCACCGGGCGGCGGCGTCGCGCCCTGGGCAAGCGCCATCGGAGCGGCGATGAATGCGGGAAGGCAGGCGAGCAGGTCGCGGCGACGCATGGAGGATTCGTTCATGGGCTTCATGGTGTGATGTTCGGACGGTTCAGGAGACGGGTCGGATCGCGCCGAGTTGCGGATCCCAGCGAAGTCGCAGTTCGGCGTTGCCTTCCACGAAGGACTGCAGCCAGTCGCCGGCCGCCTGCATGCGCCAGTCGCCGGCCGGGAAGGCGCTCGGGGCCTCGCCCACCGAGTCGCCGCGTTGCTGGCGCCGCTCGCGGGCGATGCGCGTGGCGCACCAGTCGGTGAACTCGCTTCGGCTGCAGAGCAGATTGGGCGCCATCTGGTCGGCGATGCAGCGCGCCTGAAGCGCCAGCCACAGCGCATCGATGCGTGCGCGCACGGTCGCGTCCTCCAGCAGCTTGGCGTGCTCGTCACGCGTGGGCGGCAGTTCGCGCGCGTGCCGCACGCACTCGGCGATGCGGTCGCCATGCTGACCGCCGACCGGACTGGGCAGGAAGCGCACCTCGCGCACCTCGGACGCCCGCTCGGGCTTCCGACGCACCAGTTCCATCAATGCGTTGTCCGGGATCACCACGCGCTGGGGCTGGTCCATCTCGCGTGCAAGTTCCCTGCGCAGCAGCACCAGCTCGCGCAACAGCGTGGTGGCGGCGGGCCGCAGCGGCTCGCCGCGGCTGGCGCGACGCATCTGGCGCTCGGGATCGAACTCGCTCTCCCCCGCCAGCTGCGCGGCGCTCTCCTGCAGCACCCACTGCAGGCGTCCGCATGACTCCAGCTGGCGACGCACGGCGTCCCACGCCATGGGCAGGTAGCGCACATCATCGGCGGCGTAGTGCAACTGGCTGGCGGTGAGGGGTCGGCGATCCCATTCGGTGAAGGTGTGCGCCTTGCCAAGGCGAAGTCCGACGAAGGTTTCGAGCGTGGTGCCGAGGCTGCTCGGCCACGGCAGACCGATCATGCTGACCGCGATCTGCGTGTCCACCACGTTCTCGATCGAGCGCCCAAGCGCGTCGCGCACCGCGCCGATGTCCTGCTCGCCGGCGTGCACCAGCGTGGTCACGGCCGGATCCGCCGCCACCTCGTAGATGGGACGCGGGTCCACACCTTCCAGTGGGTCGATCAGCGCCACGCGTTCGGGCGTGGCAACCTGCACCAGACAGATGCGTGGGCGGAAACTCTCCTCGCCGATGAACTCGGTGTCGAAGGCCAGCAGGCCCACCGCGCGCGCGTGCGCGGCGAATGCCTCGACCTCGGCCGCGCCGCGCAGCACTTCATGCTCGCCCTTCGGTACCAGCGGATGATCGATGCGCGGTCCGTGACCTTCCTGGCCATGCTCGCGCTCGGCGCTTTCGTGATGACGGGCTCGCTGGCGTCGGCGGTGGTTCACGCGGGGTCCTGCGGGGTGCGGTCCTCAAGCGTAGCGGATGCCGCGCGCGCTCACGCCTTCGTGTCGGGCGGCGATTTGCCGCGGCGTCGGGTCTTGGGTGCGTCGCCGGACAGCAGGCGCTTGGTGCGCAGCAGATGGTGATAGTGCTGCGCGAACCGGTGCGCCTCGTCGCGGATCGCCTGGCACAGTTGCAGGCCACCGTGGTTGCGGCTGAGGCGCAGCGGTTCGGGGTCGTTGGGCAGGTGCAGCAGCTCCTCGCGCTTGGACAGGCCGATCACCATCGCGGGCCGTGCCGGCACCGCCTCCAGCGCTTCCAATGCCGCGGCCAGTTGACCGGGTCCGCCGTCGATCAGCAGCACATCCGGCATCAGGGCCGGTTCATCCCCGGCATCGCGGAAGCGGCGGCTCACCACCTCGCGGATGGCCTGATAGTCGTCGTTGGTGACGCTCTTCACCTGAAATCGGCGGTAGCGGTCCTTGAAGGGGCGACCGTCCACGAAGCACACCAGGCTGCCCACGGTGTCGCCGCCCGCGAGGTGCGCGATGTCCACCGCCTCCACGCACCGAATCTCGCGCTCCAGACCCAGTGTGCGCTGCAGGCTTCGGCATCCGGCCTTTGGATCCATGGCGGACAGCGTGACCTCGGGCTGCCAGTCGTACTCGCCTTCGCTGCCGCGACGCTCGCGCTCATCCAGTTTCTCGATGGCCTGGATCTGGTCTCGCAGCACGGCGGCCGCCTCGTAGCGACGCTCGGCCGAAGCCACCTCCATGTCCGCGCGCATCTCGCGCAGCATCACGCTGCGCTTGCTCTCCAGGAAGCGGCAGAAGCGCTCGATGTCCTCGCGATAGCGGGCGCCGGAGATGCGGTTGCCGCAGGGCGCCGTGCACTGGTCGATGTTGGCAAGGATGCACGGACGAAAGGACTGGTTGCCTGGATGGTCGCTGCGGATGTCGAGCTCGCAGGTGCGGAACTGGAACACGCGCTGCAGCAGCTGCATCGAGTGTCGCAGCGCGGCGCCGCTGGTGAAGGGCCCGTACACGCGCGCGCCCTTGAAGCGCGGATGCGCGGGATCACGCGTGATGTACACGCCGGGAAACTCCTCGCGGATGGTGACGGCCAGATACGGGAAGCTCTTGTCGTCGAGCAGTCGCGCGTTGAAGCGCGGCTTGAGATCCTTCACCAGGCGCGCCTCCAGCAGCAGCGCCTCCCACTCTCCCTCGCACGGGATGTGGTCGATCTCCACGATCAGTTCCAGCATGGGTTGCTTGCGCGGACCGAGGTCGGTGCTGGGCAGGAAGTAGCTGCTCACCCGGTCCGGCAGGTTGTTGGCCTTGCCCACGTACAGCACCACGCCGGCGGCGTCCTTCATCAGATACACGCCGGCCACGGCCGGCAGCGCCCGCGCCCTCGACAGCAGCGACGGCCCGTCGGACGGGGTCGGTTCGGGCTGCCGGGGGGTGTCAGACGTCTCGTCCATAATGCGGAACTGTAGGAAATTCGATGCACCCCCATCCGGGGCCCTGTGTACACTGGGGGAACTTGGCGACGGCTGCCGTCAGGTCCAATTCCAGAGTCCGCAGCTCACCGTAAGGAGTCACACCATGAAGCGTTTCGCAATCATCGCTGCGGCCGGTCTGATGCTCGGCCTGGCAGCCTGCAACAAGGACACCAAGACCACTGACGCCAAGGCCACCCCGGCCGCCGCCAAGGCAAGCCCGGGCGCCGTGAACGAGAAGAAGTCCGACTGCTGCACCGAGAAGGCCAAGACCGACTGCTGCAAGGACAAGGCCAACACCTCGGCTGGCGCGGTCAGCGAGAAGAAGAGCGACTGCAAGAGCAGCTGCTCGGACAAGAAGAGCGAGTGCACTGACAAGGCTGCCAGCCCCGGCGCCGTCAGCGGCAACTCCGGCTGCCCCATGTCGGGCGGCACCTGCCCCTTCGCGGGCAAGACGAACGGCTGAACCAGCCCTTCTGAACTGAAGCACTCGCGCGGCCCGCCCTCATCAGGTGGGCCGCGCTGCTTTTGCGGCGTTACCATCGGCCGCGTGGCCACCGAGACAACCATCCTGATTCGTGGCGGACGCGTGATCGACCCGGTGCGTGCCTTCGACGCGACAGGCGATGTGCTGATCCAGGGCGAGCGCGTGATGCAGATCAGCGCCACGCCCATCGCGACCAGCGGCACACGCGTGATCGACGCCGACGGCTGCATCGTCTGCCCAGGGCTGATCGACCCGCATGTGCACCTGCGCGAACCAGGCGGCGAGCGCAAGGAGACCATCCGCACCGGCGCCGAGAGCGCGATCGCGGGCGGCTTCAGCATGGTGGCGTGCATGCCCAACACGCAGCCTGCGCTCGACCTGCCCAGCCTGGTCGACTTCGTGCGCCTGAAGGCCGGCGAGGCGAAGCTGGCGCGCGTGCGCGTGGTCGGCGCGGCCACGGTGGGCCGTGCGGGCGATCGACTGGCCCCGATGGGCGCCATGACCAAGGCCGGCGCCGTGGCCTTCAGTGATGATGGCGACGGCATCGCCAGCGCAGCCATGATGCGGCGCGTGCTGGAAACCTGCCGCTCGATCGACCGACCCTTCTTCCAGCACTGCCAGGAACCGACGCTCACGCACGACGCGGTGATGAACGAGGGACCGCTGGCCGCGAAGCTGGGGCTTGGCGGATGGCCGGCCGTCGCGGAAGAACTGATGTTCGAGCGCGACGTGCGACTGAACGCATCGATCGGCTGCCGCTACCACGCGCAGCACCTCTCGAGCGCGGGCAGCGTGGACATCCTGCGCCGCGCCCGTGCCGCCGGGCAGCCGGTGAGCGGCGAGGCCAGTCCGCATCACCTGCTGCTCACCGACGCCGCGTGCGAAGGCTGGAACACGATCGCCAAGGTGAATCCCCCGCTGCGCACCGCCGACGATGCGCGCGCCCTGCGCGATGCGGTGGTGGACGGCACCATCAGCGTGCTGGCCACCGATCATGCGCCACACACCGCCAGCGAGAAGGGCCGCGACTTCGCCTCGGCGCCCTTCGGCTGCATCGGGCTCGAGAGCGCGGTGGGCATGTACGGTCTGGCGCTGGTGAAGAGCGGCGCCATGCAGTGGCCCGCGGTGATCGAACGCATGACCGTGGGCCCCGCCCGATTGCTGGGTCTGCTCGAGCAGGGTTTTGGACGACTCTTTGAAGGTGGTCCCGCCGACGTCAGCGTGATCGATCCCCGCGCCGAGTGGAAGATCGACGCATCCACCTTCCGCAGCCGCAGCCGCAACTGTCCCTTCGATGGATGGACCGCGCATGGCCGGCCTGTCGCCGTGGTCGCGGAGGGCCGCGCCTTCGACCTGCGCGCGCCACACTGGGCGACCCAGACGTGAGCGCCGCCGGCAGCATGCGTCGCCGGGCGATGGATCGTCTGGTGGCGTGGGTGTCTCGCCGTCCGGCCACCATCGTGCTCACGACGGCGCTGATCGCGACGGCCTGTGCGCTGCTGAGCTGGAAATACCTGCGACTGGATGCGGACACCAATTCGCTGATCGGGGACCAGCAGCCCTTCATGGAGGGGTACCGCGCGTTCCAGCGCAACTTCGGCGATCTGGAATACCTGCTGGTGGTGGTGGATCCAAAGGGGCACGAGCGCGAGGCCGACGCCGCGGTGCGTGAACTGGTGGACGGCCTGCGCGCGGTGCCGGATGTGCCCGGCGTGATGGGCTTCGTGGATGCAGCCGAGCAGTTCCGCGTGAGCACATGGGCCATGCCTGACGCCACGCTGCGGGACCTGCATCTGGCGCGCGGCGCGCTGCCGGAACTGGCCTCCCGTCCCGGCGGCGGCGGCCTGCTGAAGGCGAGCGCCGAGCGCGTGGAACGCCTGCTGAAGGAAGGCGGCGACATGCAGGATGCGGCGCGCCGCGAACTGGCGGCGCAGGCCTTCCTGCTGGCCCGATGCGCGCTGGGCGGCATGCCGGATGCGGCCGAGAGCCTGGCCACACCGCGCAACGACGAGTGGCTGCTGGCGGACGGCGGTCATCTTCGACTGATCCTGGTGATGCCGGTGAAGAGCTACGACACGCTGAGCGTGATCGAGCGGCCACTGCAGCAGATGCGCGAGGTGATGGCACGCGTGGGCCGCGCGCACCCCACGGTCGACATCGGCCTGACCGGACGTCCGGTGCTGCAGGCGGATGAGATGTCCACCACCAACGACGACATGAACATCGCCAGCATCGCCGCACTTGCGATGTGCGCGGGTCTGTTCATGTTCGTGTTCCGCGGCGTGAAACGGCCGCTGCTGGCGGTGCTCACGTTTCTGGCCGGATCGGCGCTCACCTACGGCGCCGCCACGCTGCTGGTGGGTCGACTCAACCTGCTGAGCGTGGTGTTCATGCTGGTGCTGGTTGGCGTGGGGCTTGATTACGGCATCCACATGATCGCCCGGTATCTGGAGGGCCTGCGTCACCTTGGTCCCACGGCCAGCGTGCGGCACATGGTTCGCCGCGCCGTGCCAAGCATGCTGGCTGGCGCGGCCACGAGCAGCGGAACCTTCCTGATCGCCATGGTGGCGCCCATGCAGGGGCTGCGGGAACTGGGCCTGATCAGCGGCGTGGGCCTGCTGCTGTGCGCCGTCACCATGGCGTTCGCGTTGCCCGCCCTGCTGCTGCTTCTCGATGGCGGTGCGCGCCGACAGCCGCTGCGTCGCGGATTCTTCGAGGAACCACTGGATGGGCGAATGGATCGCTTCGATGGACGCGCTGCGCCGCGACACGTGGTGCTGCTGGTGGTGTCGCTGGCGCTGGCCGCGGCCGGATGCTGGATCGGCGCGCGTGACGTGTCGTTCGAGAGCAACCTGCTGCGACTGCAGGCCGATGGATTGACGAGCGTGTCATGGCAGCGACGGCTGCAGGCCGAGGGTGGCAACGCGACGTGGTTCGGTGCCTGCACCGTGGCGTCGATGGCGGACATTCCTCCCATGATCGAGCGCGCCAGGACCGAACCGCTGATCGGGCGCGTTCGAAGCGTGCTGATGTGGTGCAGGCCGACACGCCCGAGCGCGCGACCCTGCGCAGCGAGATCGGTGCGGCCGCCCTGACAAGCCCCGCATCGCAGCGACAGATCGCCACGCCCGAGTCGGCGGATCGCGCGGCGCGGGCCTTCGGTGATCTGGCCAACATGGCCGGCCTTGCGGGCGCACCGAAGGCGGACGCGCAGTTGATCGAGACCCTGCGCGACGCGCTGCACCGGCTGAACGAGGCGCTGCGCACGCAACCCGATGCCACGGTTCGTGCAACGGAGGCGGCCGCGGAACGCGCAGGCATGGCGGCGGAGATGACGGGCCGCGGCGCGCGCGCATCGGTGCGCGATGCGCTGCCGGACGCGGTTCGCGACACCTTCACCAGCGCCAGCGGACAGTGCGCCGTGATCCTGCATCCGGCCGAGGATGTGTGGGAATCGGACGCCATGACGCGATTCGTGCAGGCCATCCGCCGCGTGGATCCGGAGGTGACGGGCGTGCCCATCACGGTGAGCGAGTCGATCATCCTGATGCGTCGCTCCTTCTTCGAGCAGGGCCTGCTGGCGCTGGCGTTCGTGGCGCTGCTGCTGCTGCTCGATTTCCGTTCCTGGAAGCTGGCGGCACTGTCGCTGGCCAGCCTGCTGATGGGGCTGGCCTGGACGATGGGGCTGATGGGCCTGCTGCAGATCCCCTTCAACCTCGCCAACTTCTTCGCCATTCCCATCATGATCGGTCTGGCCGTGGACAGCTGCATCCATGTCACGCACCGCGCCGTGGATGGCGGACTGCAGGTGGGCTTCGGCAGCACGCGACGCGCGGTGATCGTGACCGCGCTCACCACCACGATCGGCTTCGGCATGCTGATGTTCGCCCAGCACCGCGGGCTGCGAAGCCTTGGCCAGCTGATGGCCCTCGCGAGCCTGTGCTGCCTTGCAAGCAGCGTGTGGCTGCTGCCCGCCATGCTGCGCATCGCGGGGCTTGGACGCGTGCGCGTGACCACGCCCACGGCCTAGGATCCGGCGCATGCGAACCCCGCTCCTGCTTGCCGCGACCCTGCTTGTCCTCGTCCCGATCGGTTGCGGCGACGGCGGCAACGATCCACGCATCACCGCCACCGCGCCGATCGCGCTGCGCTACCAGGTGGACGGCATGCACTGCGATGGATGCGTGCAGGCCATCACCGACAAGGTGAAGCATGTGGATGGCGTGGTGGATTGCCGCGTGAGCCTTGCGGACCGTCAGGCCGACGTGGTGGTGCGCGATGACACCACCGCCCTGCCCGTGCAGCACGCGATCGAGAAACTTGGCTACAAGGTGAAGCCGCTGCCCGCGCCGAGCGCCGCAGCAGCGCCCGCTGCGCCGTGATCAGCGCGAGGCGAGCGCACGCTCGATGGCCTGCGCCAATGCCTGGTTCGCCTGCTCCATCGAGCCCTTGAACTTGGCACCCGCCGCGTGCACATGGCCGCCACCGCCGAACTGCGCGGCGAGCTGATTCACGTCCACGAACGCGCCGCCCTTCGTCATGGGGGGCTTGCTGCGAAGGCTGATCTTCACCACGGGGTCCGTGCCGTTCTGTGAAAGCAACGCGCTCACCTCCACCGATCCAACGGTCATGGGCGCGTTCACCGCACCGGCCAGGTCCTCGGAACTGCCGCTCGACTGCGCGAAGTCCTCTGCACGCAGCCGCATGAGCGCGGCGCGGCCATTGGCCAGCCACTGGATGCTGCCCATGGCCCGTGCGAGCAGGTCGATGCGCTGGGGACGCGCGGTTTCCTCCAGCTGGCGATACAGGCGGTCCTTGTCCACACCGGCCGACAGCAGGCGCGACGCCAGCGCGAACACCGCCGCATCGGCGCCGCTGAAGCGGAACCAGCCGGTGTCGGTCGCCAGTCCCGCGAACAGTGCCTCGGCGATCGAACCAACGCCGCCGCTTCCGGGCGCATCGAAGGGCACGCCAAGCGCATCCAGCACCGGCACCAGGGCCTGCGTGCAGCTGGCGCACGAGATGTCCACGATGCGATCCGCGAATCCGGTGTCGCCTGAACGGTGATGATCGACGTTGATGCAGCGCTCCAGACGCGCCTTCATCCACGGGCCGAGGATCTCGAGCTGGCTCCACGATCCGGTGTCCACCACGATCACCAGATCGAAATCATCCGCAGGCATCGCCTCGGGCGCGCGACCGGGCTTCTCGCCAGCCAGCAGCACGCCCAGCGATGGATCGAACGGTCCACACAGCCATGGCTGCACGCGCTTGCCGAGCGTGCGAAGCGCCCGCGTGACGGCAAGCACGCTGCCCACGGCGTCGCCATCAGGCTTGTCGTGTGCGGTCACAAGCACGCTGCCTGCGGCACGGATGCGCTCGGCGATGCGTGCGGGTGAAGCCGTGCTGGCGTAGGCCGAAGCCTGCGTTGCGGCGATGGTCATGCCAGGGCCTCCATGGGAATCTCCTCACGCGTGCGAACCACGTCGCGGTGCATCTGCGCGGCCAGCGCAGGCATGGCATCGAAGCGCGCCTGTTCGCGAAGCCAACGATCGAACCGGATGGTGAGCGTCCAGCCATACTGGTCGAGCGGGGCCTGATGATCGAGCAGGAACGCTTCCACCGTGCGCTCCGCCTCGCCGAAGGTGGGCTTGGTTCCCACGCTGATCGCGGCGCGACGCCGACCACCGTCGGGCAGCATGGCCACGCCGGCATACACGCCGTCGGCCGGCAGGATGCGATCGCCGTGCTCCACGTTGCATGTTGGCCAGCCAAGGTCACGACCGCGCTGGTCGCCGCGGATCACCGTGCCGGAGAACGCGTAGGCACGACCGAGCACGCGCGCAACATCCTCCACGCGGCCCTGCGCAAGCAGCCACCGCAGCAAGGAGCTGCTCGCGGGCGCAACGCCCGCATCGCCAAGCTGCACCTGCACGGGCTCCACCACCTCCACACGGAACCCCAGCTTCGCGCCCATGGTTCGCAGCAGATCGATGTCACCGCCCCGGCCCTTGCCGAAATGGAAGTCTGGCCCCTCCACGACGCCATCGAACCCAACATCGCGCTTGAGCCATTCGATGAAGTCCTCGGCCGACATGCCGAGCAGCGAGGGCTTCACCTCGAGCACGCGCACCTCGTCGGCGCCCGCGTCGCGAAGCGCCTGCAGCCGCTCGACGGGCAGTTGCACATTCTGCGGCGCCAGCTCGGGCCGAAGCAGACGCATGGGATGCGGCTCGAAGGTGACGGCCACCACGGTGCCACCGGGGCCAGCCACCGCGCGGGCGCGGGCAAGCAACGCCTGATGACCCAGGTGCACGCCGTCGAAATTGCCGATGGTGACGCAGCGCAAGGTGCGAAGCCTATCGGTTGAAATGACACCCCCCAACAGCGGAATGTGCGAGCGCTTATAGGACGCACTCGAACACTGGCTTGTAGTCACCCCGCCAAACGGGGATATTCCCCAGATGCGACAGACCGCAACCACCGAAGCGTTGTCCGGACCGAAAGTGCAAGGCGTGCTCGTTGCCGAGCTCAGCAGCGAGTTTCAGAAGGCCGCCGAGCAGGTGGTGCCGTGGTTCGTGTCGCAGATGCCGCCGATGTATTTCCAGGACACGCCGCCGCACGCCGTGCATGCGCATCTGCGCGCGATCATCGCGGCCAAGGCCAGCGGCACGCCGTTGGACCTGACCATCCGCAGCGAAGATGGCCGCGAGTGGACGAGCATTCGACCGGGCAACCGCATCGGCGTGCTGGCGGAGATCGTGGGTGCACTGCCGATGGAACCCTCGCTGCGCGTGGCCAAGATCCACGCGAGCGCCGATGGCGCCATCGTGCTGGACACCTTCGAGTTCGGCGAGCAGCCGCTGTACGACGCGAAGGATGCGGCGCAATCCGCGCGCGTGGACGCGGCCATTCGCTGGGCGCGCGAGCACGGGCTGGACTGGAAGGAGTCGGAGATCCGCGCCTACGCGGCCGGTTGCGCCGCCGACTACATCGCCACGCTGACACCGCTTCGCCTGAGCAAGCACCTGTCGCTGTTCCAGCGCGTGAGCGGTTCAGACGGCACCGAAGTGGAGCTGGAGGCGGAGAGCGAGCCCAACCAGAGCCGCATCACGCTGGCGTTCTCGAACGCGCGCACGCGCACCATGCTGGAGCGCACCGCGGTGCTGCTGGGCGCGGCCAAGGTGAGCATCCTGCGCGCCTATCTGGATCAGGTGAAGGATGCGCCGCACGGCAGCGTGACCTTCCTGGGTTTCGTGGTGCAGACCAACGACGGCAAGGCCATCGACCCCAAGAGCGACCTGTGGAAGCGCGTGCGCGCGGAAATGCAGCGCGTGAAGTGGCTCAACTTCGACATCCTGCACCTGGCTTCGCGCCACGAGGGCATCGGCCTGCAGCGCGCCGAGGCGGTGATGGCCTTCTGCCATCTTGTGCACCAAACCCTGGTGCACAAGGATCGTCTGGCCTACAGCTTCAGCCGCATCCTTGCGGCCGCGGAAGCCGCCATGGACCTCACGCTGAAGGTGATCGACCTGTTCGGCGAGCGCTTCAACCCCGACCAGACGCTGGATGAGGGCACCTTCGCGCGGCGGCCGCCCTGCGCGGCGAGATCGAACAGCGACGCTCGGTCGACGGTGGGCAGCTGATCCTGAACCGCATGCTGGATGCAGTGGAAGCGACGCTGCGCACCAACTACTGGCTGACCAGCCGCTTCGGCCTGGCACTGCGCCTGGATCCCGCGCTGCTGAAGGACGAGCAGCGACCCGAGCTGCCGTGGGGCGCCTTCTTCGTGCACGGTCGCGGCTACAACGGCTTCCACGTGCGCTTCAAGGAGATCGCGCGCGGCGGTCTGCGCGTGATCCGCCCGCGCGACACCGTGCAGCACGCCCGCGAGGCGGACAAGCTGTACGACGAGGTGTACGGCCTCAGCTTCGCGCAGCAGCAGAAGAACAAGGACATCCCGGAAGGCGGCGCCAAGTGCGCCATCCTGGTCGAGCCAGCGGCCGACCCCACGCGCTGCGTGAAGAGCTTCGTGGACAGCCTGCTCGACCTGATCACCACCGACCCCGCGGTGACCAGCCGCATCGTGGATCGACTGGGCCGTCAGGAGTTCATCTATCTCGGACCGGACGAGAACATCACCCCCGATCACATCGAGTGGATCGTGGCGCGCGCGCGTCGTCGCGCCTACCCGCTGCCGACCGCGTTCATGAGCAGCAAGCCCGGCGCCGGCATCAACCACAAGGTGTACGGCGTGACCAGCGAGGGCGTGAACGTGTTCCTGGAGGTGGCGCTGAAGTCGGTCGGCATCGACCCGCGCAAACAGCCCTTCACGGTGAAGATCACCGGTGGTCCGGACGGCGACGTGGCCGGCAACATGATGCGCATCCTGGACCGCGACTACGGCCAGAACGCGCGCATCGTGGGCGTGGCCGACGGCAGCGGCGTGGGCGAGGATCCGGATGGCCTGGATCACGCGGAACTGCTGCGACTGTTCAAGGAAGGCCTGCCGATCGCCAGCTTCAGCAAGGCCAAGCTGGGCAAGCGCGGCAAGGTGGTGGGCGTGGACGAGCCGGATGGCGCGCGTCTTCGCAACACCATGCACAACCGCCTCGTCACCGATGCGTTCGTGCCGGGCGGCGGCCGCCCCGCCACCATCGACGACAAGAACTGGAGCGAGTTCCTGACCAGCGACGGCGCGCCGAGCAGCAAGGTGATCTCGGAAGGCGCGAACCTGTTCCTCACCCCCGAGGCGCGTCGACAGCTCAGCGCGCGCGGCGCGGTGATCATCAAGGACAGCACCGCGAACAAGTGCGGCGTGATCTGCAGCAGCTACGAGATCCAGGCATGCATGCTGCTGAGCGACGATGCATTCCTGAAGATCAAGGCGCCGTACGTGGAGGAGGTGCTGGAGAAGCTGCGCGGTTTCGCGCGCGCCGAGGCCGAACTGCTGATGGCCGAGGGCCGTCGCCACCCCACCGTGCCGCTGCCCGAGATCAGCGCACGCATCTCGAAGGCGATCAACACCACGGCAGACACGATCCATGCGAGCATGTCGCACTGGAGCGAAGCGGACCGCATGCTGGCCCGCACGCTGGTGCTGGAGCACCTGCCCGCCACGCTGGTGAAGACGGTGGGCGAGCGCCTGTGGAAGGATCTGCCCGGCCCGTACGTGGACTGGTTGATCAGCAAGCGACTCGCCAGCACCATCGTGTATCGCGAGGGCGTGGACTTCCTGAGCGGCATGGAGCCCGAAGCGGCCGCGAGCACGGCGCTGCGCTACCTGCAGCGCGAGCAGGACACGCGACGCCTGATCGCCAGCCTGCGCGATGGTGGCCTGAAGGACAGTGATCGCGAGGCGGTGGCTCGACTGCTCGAGCGCAGCGGCACCCGCGGCGCGCTGCTGGATTGAGCGGCGATCGTCGGTTGCAAAGGCGCTGAAACCGAGCCTGGTGGCTTCACGCCCACCAAGGCTTGGCCGGGGCCTGCTCGATCAGGCATCCCTGCAGGAACTCCACTGCGCGCACGAAGCCCTCTTCCACGCTCATGAGCGGATCCTCGTGCTCGATGCTGAGCACATGGTCGTAGCCATGTCGACGCAGCATGCTCACGAAGGGCCGCCAGAACTCCGTGCCGTGACCCCAGCCGCATGTGCGGAAGCTCCAGCTGCGGTTGTGCAGGTCGCCGTAGTGGCGCGCGTCCAGATAGCCGTTGCGTGGCCCCTGATGCGGATCCAGCTCGGTGTCCTTCGCGTGCACATGGAAGAGCAGGCCCGCCTCGCCCAGATCGCGCGCGGCGAGCACCGGATCGATGCCCTGCCAGAACAGGTGTGACGGATCCAGGTTGGCGCCCAATCGCGACTTGCCCTTCACGCCGCTCGCCTTCATGGCGCGCTCGCTCAGACGGATCAGCGTGTCGCTGTTGTACACGCAGAAGCCGGGATGCGGCTCCCACGCGCAGCGAACGCCGTGCTTCGACAGGGTCTTCGCGGCCGCGCTCCAGTACGGCACCAGCACCTTCTCCCACTGGTACTGCAGCACCTGCAGGAACTCGCTCGGCCACGGGCAGGTGACCCAGTTGGGCTGCGTGTCCTTGGGGCTGCCGCCCGGGCAGCCGCTGAAGGTGATCACGATGTCGGTGCCGAGCTTGGGAGCCAGCTTCACCGCCGTTTCCCACGCGGCATGGTGCGCCTTCGAGATGCCGCGATCGGGATGCACCGGATTGCCGTGCACCGCGAGCGCGCTCAGCATCAGGCCGTGGTCGCGCAGGATGCCCTTGATGCGATCCTGCTCGCGCGCGCTGGCGAGCACCTTGGCGGGATCGAAGAAGGGCTTGCCCGGATAGGCGCCCACAGGAAGCTCGATCGCCTCGAGACCGTTGCGTGCGCAGAACAGACAGGCCTGTTCGAGTGGGCGGCCGGCGAAGAGTGCGCTCATGACACCGAGTTTCATGGGATGGATCTCCTGGAAAGCCGCAACGCTACCCGAAGCGCGGCCCAACGAGCTTCACGAGCCGTTCGCCGCCGTGTGGCGCGGCACGGTCACTTGCGGCACAATCCCCTGTCCATGCTGTCGCTTCCACTGCTGATTGCCCTGCTGGCGCTCGCGCCGCTCGATCCACCCGCCACGGGCGGTTCGACCACGCCGCCGGATGCGCCATCGCAGGCCCCCACCGCGCCAGCGCCCACCCCGCCGAATCCCGGTGCCGGCACGAGCGACAAGGGCGATCAGGCGATCGCCACCGAGTCGAAGCAGCGCCGCCTGTGGATCGTGCTCGACTTCTACAAGGAGTTCGGCGGCACGATCGTGCGCGAGGACGACGCCAACATCGTGCTGCGCACCCCCGAGGGCGCCGAGCGCAGCGTGGATCGCAACTCGATCGTGTTCATGACGCAGCTGCTCGAGGATCCCGCCGGCACGCCCGTGATCGCGCGACTGCGCGACGGACGCACGCTGAAGGGCGAGCTTGTGCGCGACGACTTCGACGTGGCCGTGGTGTCCATCAGCGGCGTGCAGACGCGCATCCTTCGCGCCAACCTGTGGAAACTGGAACTCGAGGTGCCCTTCGATCGACGCCTGGCGCAGCTGCGCGAGAAGCTGCAGCCGGGCACGCCGGCGCAGCGCATCGTGATCGCGCGCTGGTGCATGAACGAGGGACGCCCCGACATCGCCATCGACGAGCTGCGCGCCGTGCAGCGCATCGAGGATTCCGAGGAGGTGCAGGTGCTGCTGAAGCAGGCGCTGCTGAAGGACGAGCTGCGCCGCGGGAGTCCCACCGATCGACCCGGCAAGCGGCCGACCGTGAAGCAGAAGGGATCGCCCAAGGCCGCCACCGACGCGGACGTCGAAAGTGCGCTGGCCATCACCGACGACGACGTGAACCGCATCCGCGTG
>RFQW01000011.1 GCA_009924765.1 Planctomycetota bacterium
GCGGCGATCGCGCGAGTCGGCATGCTCTTCTTCATCGTCACCATCGGGCTCGACATCAGCGTCGGCGAATTCCGCCGGATCGGCCGCAAGGCGCTCTCGGTCGGCGTCATCGGCACGCTCGTTCCGCTCGTGCTGGGGCATGCGGCACGCAGGCTCGGCATCCCAGCGGTCGTCGGCGAGATCGCCGGTGGCCTTCTGCTCGGGCCTTCCCGCGAAGATCATCGGCGTGCCCGGCACGTCGATGCGATGGTCGGCGCCCACGATCGACACGCGCGGCGCCAGCATGGTGTATCGGCCGATCGACACGTTCTTGCCGATCACGCAGCCATTGCCCACATACACATGCTCGGCGATGCGCACGTCGCGCGCGATCTCGACGCCGGCAAGCGTGCTGATGTAGGCGGTGGGGTGCACATGGCGAAGGCCGTGACGGGTGCGCACCCACCACATGCGCGCCTTGCGGATGCCGCCTCGGAGCGGACCGTTGCCGACAAGCTTGCGGATCACGTTACCCATGGGTCGGACTCCTCTCTTGCGGACGTGGGCGAAGCCAGAACAGGTCGTCGGCCGGTTCGCCGTCGACGGCTCGCAGGATCACCTGGGTCTGGAATTCGGGGTTCCAGAACCGGTCGATCATGGTCCGGCAGGCCTGATTGGTGGCTGGATCGATCTGCGGTGTGCCGATCCACGGTTCGATCGCGTCCGCCAGGCTGCGCACATCACCCTCCTCGAACAGCGATCCGGTGACGCCAGGCACGATCGACTCGAACTCCGGCATCTGCGCCTCGGGATTGCCGTGCGAGACCACCGGCACGCCGAATGCCAGCGCATGCATGGCCGTCAGTCCCACCATGCCCGGTGCCACGCACACGTTCGATGCGCGCAGCACCTCGCCGATGCGGCCTTCGTCATAGCAGGCGCCGAGAAACGCCACGCGCAATCCAAGGCGCCTCGCGTGTGCCTCCAGTGTGGCGCGCTCGGGGCCATCGCCCACCAGCGCGATGTTGGCGTCGTGGCCGCGCTCGCGCAGCATGGCCACCGCGTCGAACAGCATGTCCAGGCGTCGCAGCCGGGTGAGGCGCGTGGTGCAGCTGATGACGGGCGTGCGATCCTCGCCGAAGAGTTCGCGACGCACCTCGGCGGGTCGGCCGGCCGGAATGCGCGCCAACGCCTCGCGCTGCGCAGCCACGTCCAGGCTGTTGCTGACCACATGCACGCGGGCCGGATCGAAGCCCTGATCGATGGCGATCGTCTTGGCCCACCGTCCGTACAGGAGCAGATCATTGGCGAGACGATAGAAGGTGTTTCGCACCGCGGAACTCAGCCCGCCCGGAGTCCTGGTCCAGCCATGCGTCCAGAACAGCACGCGCTTGCCGGTCAGCCGCGCCAGCGCCGCCGCCATCCACGTGGAGAGGTACTTGGGGCTGCCAAGAAACACGATCGCGCCCCATCGCGGCGACAGGGCGAGTCGCAGCAGGCCCGACTGCCACATGATGGACTTCCACACCCGATGGCACGGCGCACGATGGAAGCGCACGCGCGCGCTCAGTTCCGCGGGCTTGATGTCCGAATCGAAGTCGCGCACATCCCCGATGAAGTGCCATTCGTGCGTGTCATCGCGCGCGAGCGACTCCACGACGGCACGGCGGTAGTGCGCGAAGAAGTGGTACACCACCGCGACGCGCATGGGGGGTGGGGACATGGCGGTAGATGGTAACGCTGCATGACATCTTGAACCGCGCGGCGCATGACCGGTTCGCATTCCCGCCGTAGCATGCGCCGACCATGTGCGGCATCCTCGGTTTCCAAGGTGGCTTCGCGGCATCGTCGCTTCAGCAAGGCCTCGCGTGCATCGCGCACCGCGGACCCGATGACGGCGGAACCTTCGTGGATGCGCAGGCGCAGGTGGGCCTGGGCCACGCCCGCCTCTCCATCATCGACCTGTCGCCGCTCGGCCATCAGCCGATGGCCTCCGACGATGGCCGGGTGCAGCTGGTCTTCAACGGCGAGATCTACAACTACCGCGAGCTGCGCGCGGAGCTTGAATCGAGGGGCCACCGGTTCCGTGGGCACAGCGACACCGAAGTGCTGCTGCACATGTATCTCGAGCACGGCACCAGCATGCTGCCGCGCCTCAACGGCATCTTCGGATTCGCGCTGTGGGACGCACGGTCGCGCGTCACGCTGGTGGTGCGCGACGCGCTCGGCGTGAAGCCCGTCTACTACGCGCAGACCGAGCGGGGCGTGGCGTTCGGCAGCGAACTTAAGGGCCTGCTGAAGCTTGCGCCGGAGGCGAAGGAACTCGACGCCGCCGCGCTGCATCGCTACATGAGTTTCCTGTGGTGTCCGGGCGAAGGCACGCCACTGAAGCGCGTGCGGAAGGTGCTGCCGGGGCAGGCGCTCGAGATCCGCGACGGGCGCGTGGCGCGCGCATGGACGTGGTACGAACTGCCCGTGTTCCGCGGCGTGCGGCCCGATCTGTCCGAGGCCGCCGCGATCGAGGGCACGGTTGCGCATGTCCGGCAGGCCGTGCAGCGCCAGATGGTGGCCGACGTGCAGGTGGGATCATTCCTCTCCGGTGGACTCGACTCGAGCGCCGTGGTGGCCTTCGCGCGCGAGCAGAGCCCCGACATCCGCTGCTTCACCATCGAGGCGGTGGGTGGTCAGGAGGAGGGCAACACCGATGACCTGCCCTACGCGCAGCGTGTGGCGAAGCATCTGAACGTGAAGCTGGACGTGGTGCGCATCGACGCCGACCGCATGGCGGGCGATCTGGAGGAGATGGTGTGGCAGCTGGACGAACCGCTGGCCGACCCGGCGCCGCTGAATGTGCTCTACATCAGCAAGCTTGCGCGCGAATGCGGCATCAAGGTGCTGCTGTCCGGCTCGGCAGGCGATGACCTGTTCACCGGCTATCGCCGTCACCGCGCCATCATGGCCGAGCGCGCCTGGTCGTGGCTGCCGGCCTTCGCGCGATCCGGCCTGGAAGCCGCCACCGGCCGTCTGGATCAGCGCCGCGCATGGAGCCGTCGTCTGGCCAAGCTGTTCCGCGGCGCGGGTCTGGACGCGGATGCGCGTCTGGCCAACTACTTCGTGTGGAGTCGTGAGGCCGACCTGATGGGCCTGTACACACCGGCGTTCCGCGCACAACTGGGTGCGGAGCGCGCGGTGCAGCCCATGCTGGATTTCATCCATCCGCTCGATGGCAAGGCGTCGCCACTGCAGCGCATGCTGGCGCTGGAGCAGCGCTTCTTCCTGGCCGACCACAACCTCACCTACACCGACAAGATGTCGATGGCGGTGGGGGTGGAGGCGCGCGTGCCGTTCCTGGACCTGGATCTGGTGGAGTTCGCCGCGCGCATTCCGGATGGACTGAAGCAGCGTGGCAGCGTGGGCAAGTGGGTGCTGAAGCGTGCCATGGAGCCGTACCTGCCCCACGACGTGATCTACCGGCCCAAGACCGGCTTCGGCGCGCCGCTTCGCAAGTGGATGCGATCGGACCTGAAGCCGCTGCTCGATGGCATGCTTTCCGCCGACAGCCTGCGTCGCCGCGGACTGTTCGATCCGCAGGCGGTGCAGCGCCTCATTCAGGCGAACGCATCAGGTGAAGTGGACGGCAGTTACACGCTTCTCTCCCTGCTGTGCATCGAGATCTGGTGCCGCCGGTTCGTGGATCGATAAATCCACCGTTTCGGTTGGAAGTGAAGCCCGAAAGGGGCCGATAGGATGACCTGCCAACGCGCAGTTCACATCCCCTTCGAGGCCCCATGAAGCAGATCCTGCAATCCCTGAAGACCGGTGCCACCGAGGTGGCGGAAGTGCCCTGCCCGACCGCTCGGCGCGGCCAGCTGCTGATTCGCACCTCGCGCACGCTGGTGTCCGTGGGCACCGAGCGCATGCTGGTGGAGTTCGGCAAGGCCGGATGGATCGAGAAGGCCCGCCAGCAGCCCGACAAGGTGCGCATGGTGCTGGACAAGATCAAGACAGACGGCCTGATGCCCACGCTGGAGGCCGTGTTCAACAAGCTGGACCAGCCGCTGCCGCTGGGCTACTGCAACGTGGGCTCGGTCATGCAGGCCGGTGGCGGCGTGAGCGGCTTCGAGGTGGGCGATCGCGTGGTGAGCAACGGCAAGCATGCCGAGGCGGTGTGCGTGCCCATCAACCTGTGCGCCAAGGTGCCGCCGCAGGTCAGCGATGAGGAGGCCGCCTTCACGGTGCTGGGCGCGATCGCGCTACAGGGCATCCGTCTGGTTCAGCCCACGCTGGGCGAGACCGTGGTGGTGACGGGCCTCGGACTGATCGGCCTTGTCACGGTGCAGTTGCTGCGCGCGCACGGCTGTCGCGTGCTGGGGCTCGACTTCGATCCAGCCAAGCTGGAGCTGGCGAAGCAGTTCGGTGCCGAAGTGGTGAACCTGGGCGCGGGCGCCGATCCGGTGGCCGCCGCGCAGGCGTTCTCGCGCGGTCGCGGCGTGGATGCGGTGATCGTGACCGCCAGCACCAAGAGCAACGAACCCATGCATCAGGCGGCGCTGATGTGCCGCAAGCGCGGTCGCATCGTGCTGGTGGGCGTGACGGGCCTCGAGCTGTCCCGCGCGGATTTCTTCGAGAAGGAACTCACCTTCCAGGTGAGCTGCTCGTACGGACCGGGCCGCTACGACCCCAGCTACGAGGAGAAGGGCAACGACTATCCCGTGGGCTTCGTGCGCTGGACAGAGCAGCGCAACTTCGAGGCGGTGCTCGACATGATGGCCGACGGCCGTCTGAACGTGAAGCCGCTCATCTCGCATCGCTTCTCCGTGACCGAAGCGGAGCAGGCGTACGAGCTGGTGGGTGGCAGCGCTCCGTCGCTCGGCATCCTGCTCGAGTACCCGACCGCCGCCGAGAAGCCCGAAGCGACGCTTCGCCAATCCACCGTGAAGCTGCCCGCGACGCCGGGCGCGCCCACGACGGGCGCGGCCTCGATCGCCTTCGTGGGCTCGGGCAACTACGCGACCGCCGTGCTGATTCCGGCCTTCAAGGATGCTGGCGCGCGACTGAAGGTGGTCGCCAGCAGCGGCGGCGTGACGGGCGTGCACGCCGGCCGCAAGTTCGGCTTCGAGAGCACCACCACCGACACCGACGGCGTGTTCACCGATCCCGATGTGCAGGCGATCGTGCTGAGCACGCGCCATGACACGCACGCCGACATGGCCTGCAAGGCGCTGCGCGCCGGCAAGCACGTGTTCGTGGAGAAGCCGCTGGCGCTGAAGCATGAGGAGCTGGGACAGATCGAGCAGGCCATCGCGGAAGGCACGCGCAATGGCCGCGCACCGATGGTGATGGTGGGCTTCAACCGCCGCTTCGCAACGCAGGTGCAGAAGGTGAAGTCGCTGCTGAAGGGCGTCACCGGTCCGAAGAGCTTCATCATGACCGTGAACGCGGGCGCGATTCCCGCCGAGCACTGGACGCAGGATCGCGAGGTGGGCGGCGGCCGCATCGTGGGCGAGGCGTGCCACTTCATCGACCTGCTGCGCTTCCTGGCCGGCAGCGCGATCACGGGTCACCGCGTGAGCGTGATGGACACCAAGACGCGCGACACGGTGAGCATCGAGCTGTCGTTCGCCGATGGCAGCATCGGCACGGTGCACTACTTCGCCAACGGCTGCAAGGCCTTCCCCAAGGAGCGTCTCGAGGTGTTCGCTGCGGGCCGCGTGCTGCAGCTGGACAATTTCCGCAAGCTGACGGGCTTCGCGTGGCCGGGCTTCACGAAGATGAACCTGTGGAAGCAGGACAAGGGCCAGAAGGCTTGCGCGGCCGCGTTCGTGCAGGCCGTGGCATCGGGCGGCGCGTCGCCGATCCCGTTCGATGAACTGCTGGAGGTCGCCCGTGTCACCATCGATGCGGCTGACCAGTGCGAGGGCGGACGATGACCACGAAGCTGATCGACATCATCGCGGGCGCGCGACCGAACTTCATGAAGATCGCGCCGATCATCCGTGCCATCAAGGCGCGCGAGGCCACCGGTGGCCCGCTGCGCTATCGACTGATCCACACGGGTCAGCACTACGACGCCAAGATGTCCGGCGACTTCTTCACGCAGCTCGGCATTCCGCAGCCCGACGTGAACCTGGAGGTGGGCAGCGGCACGCAGGCCGAGCAGACCGGCGGCATCATGACCCGCTACGAGAAGCTGCTGCTGGAGAAGCGCAGCGACCTGTGCCTGGTGGTGGGCGACGTGACCAGCACCATGGCCTGCGCCATCGCCGCGCAGAAGCTGTGCGTGAAGGTGGCGCACGTGGAGGCGGGCATCCGCAGCGGCGACTGGACCATGCCGGAGGAGATCAACCGCATGGTGACCGACTCGATCACCAACTGGTTCTTCACCACCAGCGAGGTGGCCAACGAGAACCTGCGTCGCAGCGGCGTTCCGGACAAGGCCATCTTCTTCGTGGGCAACACCATGATCGACACGCTGCTGTCGAACATGGAGCGCCTGAAGCAGCCGCCCTTCTGGGGCGAACTGGGCCTGGAGGCGGGCAAGTACTTCGTGGTCACGCTGCACCGACCGGCCAACGTGGACGCGGGCGACACCTTCTCGCAGCTGCTGAAGGCGATCGGCGACACCACGCGCGGCGAGAAGGTCGTGTTCCCGGTGCATCCGCGCACGGCCAAGACGCTGCGCGATGTGGGCGCGGTGCCGAACAACCTGCTGCTTGTTGAGCCGCAGCCCTACCTGGAGTTCAACTACCTGGTGAAGCATGCCAAGGCGGTCATCACCGACTCGGGCGGCATCACCGAGGAGACCACCGTGATGGGCGTGCCGTGCATGACGCTGCGCAACAGCACCGAGCGGCCCGAGACCGTGACCATGGGCACCAACGAGCTGCTGGGCATCGACCCCAAGGCGCTGAAGCCCGCGCTGGATCGCCTGTTCGCGGGCCAGTGGAAGCGCGGCTCGATTCCGCCGCTGTGGGATGGACACACCAGCGAGCGCATCGTGAAGGCGCTGGAGTCGGTGCTGGGGGCGTGATGGCTTCCGCGCAGACGCTGCTCCGCTACTGGCACACGCTGCGACATCTCAAGCCAGCCCAATTTGTGGGGCGCGTGCGGTTTCGCCTGTCCAGACCGCGGGTCGATGTGCGGCCGGCGCCGACCCTGCGTGAACGCGATGGTGCGTGGTGCGAGGCGGCCCGACGGCGCGCCAGCCTGGAGGCGCCGGGGACGTTCCGATTCCTGAACGTGTCGCATGCGCTGTCGGATGTGGGATGGGATGGTGATCAGGTCGCCAAGCTGTGGCGCTACAACCAGCACTACTTCGAGGATCTGCACGGTGTTGGCGCCGAGGCGCGCACCGCGTGGCATCACGATCTGCTGGCGCGGTGGATTCGCGACAATCCACATGCGCGCGGCACGGGGTGGGAGCCCTATCCGTCATCGCTTCGCATCGTGAACTGGATCAAGTGGGCGTGGCAGGGCCAGGCGCTTTCATCGGAAGCGGTGCACAGTCTGGCGGTGCAGGCTCGGTGGCTCATGCAGCGCCTGGAGTGGCACCTGCTCGGCAATCACCTGTTCGTGAACGCCAAGGCCCTGGTATTCGCGGGGCTGTTCTTCGAGGGCCCCGAAGCCGATGCGTGGTTCGAGAAGGGACTGCACATCCTGCGCCGGGAGGTGCCCGAACAGATCCTGAAGGATGGCGGGCAGTTCGAGCGATCGCCGATGTACCACGCGCTTGCGCTGGAGGACATGCTGGACCTGTGGAACGCGTCTCGCGCGTGCGCGAAGGCGCTTCGTCCGGCGGATGCGGAGTGGTTCCGGTCCCAGCATGACCGGATCGAGTCGATGCGGCGCTGGCTGTCGGCCATGACGCACCCGGACGGCGAGATCGCGCTGTTCAACGACGCGGCGATCGGCATCGCGCCATCGCCGGCGGCGTTGGCGGACTATGCGGCGCGCCTCGGCTTTGCGCCACTTGCACCGGAAGCGGATGGTTTCACGCACCTCGAGGCCAGCGGCTTCATCCGTGTGCAGCAGGGTCCGATGGTCGCGATCCTCGATGTGGGCCCGATCGGGCCCGACTATCTGCCGGGGCACGCGCATGCGGACACGCTGTCCTTCGAACTGTCGCTGCATGGCCGGCGCGTGCTGGTGAACTCCGGCACATCGGTGTACGGGATCGGTGCCGAGCGCCTTCGTCAGCGCGGCACGGCCGCCCACAACACGCTGACCGTCGACGGAGCGGACTCCAGCGAGGTGTGGGGCGGGTTCCGGGTGGCCAGGCGTGCCCGTCCACTCGATCTGCGCATCCTCTCCAGCGCCACTTCGCTGAAGATCGCCTGTTCGCACGACGGCTTCCTGCGCCTTGGTGGTGGCGCCATCCATCGGCGTACCTGGACGTTCACGCCGGGTGCGCTCGAAGTGTTCGACGAGGTGCCGGGTCGCGGAACCCTTGCCTGCCACTGGCATTTCGCGCCGGATCTCGAGATTTCGGCTATCAATCCGAGTTCGATTGCGCTCGGCGATCATCGGACGATGACCGTCGAGGTGCAGCGGGCGGCCTGGTTCGTGGAGCGATCCACCTGGCATCCCGAGTTTGGTCGAAGCGTGCCGAACTGGGTCGCGATCACGCGACTCCCGGGGCGCACGGGCGTGGTTCGATTCACCTGGAGCTAGCGTGCATCTTCTCTTCCTGACAGACAACTTTCCGCCCGAGGTCAACGCGCCCGCCAGTCGCACGTTCGAGCACTGCCGCGAGTGGGTGCGCAAGGGCCATCGCGTGACGGTGATCACCTGCGCCCCCAACTTCCCCAAGGGCAAGGTGTTCGACGGCTACCAGAACAAGGCGTTCCAGACCGAGACCATCGAGGGCATCGAGGTGATCCGGGTGTGGTCGTACATCACGGCCAACGAGGGGTTCGTGCGTCGCATCCTGGACTACCTCAGCTTCATGGCCAGCGCGATCGTCGCCAGCCCGCGCGTGCGTGGCGTGGATCTGGTCATCGGCACGTCGCCGCAGTTCTTCACGGCGGTGGCCGCGTACGTGGTGAGCCGCATGAAGCGCATCCCGTACGTGTTCGAGCTCCGCGACCTGTGGCCGGAGTCCATCAAGGCCGTCGGTGCCATGAAGGAGTCGTTCGCCATCCGCATGCTGGAGCGGCTGGAGATGTTCCTGTACCGCAAGGCCGCGCGCATCGTGTCGGTGACCGAGTCGTTCAAGCAGGTGCTGATGCGCCGCGGCATCGCACGGGCGCGGCGCCATCCAGCACGCGAAGGTGAATGGCAGCGCGTTCATCTCGTACCACGCATGACCCAGATCCAGCTCGTGCGGAAAGCGTGCGGCATCGGGCGCGCGCAGCACCACCTTGTCGCCGATCAACAGCATCGCTTCGGCATCGCATGCATCCATGTTGTCCGGCACGCCGTCCACCAGTTCCAGCCTGGTGCCGAAGCGCTCCGCGAACACGATGCCCGCCAGCACGCGGCTGGTGTGGCTGTCGGCATCCGCGTGCAGGCGCCGCACCTGCGCCAGCGGAACGCGCGAGAACACCTTCACCGTGAGCGTGGCGCCGGCGCTGCCGAGCAGCCCCACCGGCAGAATGACCAGATCGTGCGAAGAGCGCTGGAAATCGATGCTGCTGCACAGCGCCGCATCCAGCTCACCGCGCTCGATGGTGCCGATCAGTTCAGCGGGAACCTCGGCACGCAGGTGCAGCCCGCGCAGGGACTCCAGACCCGCGATCAGCGGTCGCGTGTTCAGGTATCGCACCACGCCCAGACGCGTCACATCCGTCGCTGCCCGCTGCGGCGCGTCGGCCCTGTCTGCACTGGATTCCATGGCTGCTGCACGCACGGGCCTGCACTCTAGGCGAAGTGCGGCGAACGCGGCCTCAGGAGGCCTGCCGCGCCGAGGACTTCGCCTCGTCCGAACCCACGCGCACCGGTTCCTCGGCCGCCATGTACAGACGCGGCACGCGCGGTGGAATGCGGCACATCAGTTCATAGGCATGCTGGCCCGTCATGCTTGCAACGCGTGCGGCGTGGTTGGGCGCGCCGGGATCCGCCGACACAACCTCCACGGAAGCGTGCACGCCGCCATCCGGCAGACGCGCCGCCACGGCCGTCAGGTCGATGGCGATCTGGTCCATGCTCACGGCGCCGATCACGGGCACCGCCACCCACGCGGCATCCGCCCCCTGCCCCACGCGCACGCGCACCACGCGACGCTCCGCCTGTGCGGGCCGCAATGTGCGCGTATCCATGGGAAGCAGCGGATAGCCGTCCGCGTAACCGACCGGCACCAGTCCGACCGCGCTCTCAACGCGCGCGACCCAGCGACTGCCGTAGCCCACCGTTGCGCCCACGGGCAGCGCGCGCACCTGCATCACGCGGCTGCG
This sequence comes from Planctomycetota bacterium, assembly GCA_009924765.1. GTDB lineage: Bacteria > Planctomycetota > Phycisphaerae > Phycisphaerales > SM1A02 > SYAC01. Next base: position 10,371 of record RFQW01000011.1, read on the forward strand.
CCAGCTGAACACGGGGCGAAGCGTGCCCACGGTGTCCATGTGACGCCCGTCGCGCGTGCCCTCGAATGGCAGGCCCGTCCACGCGAGTCCCATGCGCACCATCTGATGATGGAAGCGACCGTCGCGGATGGCCGCGAAGGTGCTTGCCGAATGCACCACGCACGACTCGGGAAGATCGGCATCGGCCATCCACGCATCGAAGCGTTCGCGCTGCGCATCGGTTGCGCCTTCGCTGCCGCCGGCGTTGGCGTAGTGCGTGAACGCGCCGGTGAGCGCAAGCCGCTCGCTGCCAACGATGGTGCGCACAAGCGCCGTCGCATCCTCGGGCAGGCAGCCACCGCGACCCAGGCCCGTGTCCACCTCGATGTGCATCGGCACGCGCACGCCCAGCTCCGCGGCGGCTCGCTCGATGCGTCGCACCTGCGCCGCGTCATGCGCCGCCAGATGCAGCAAGCCCTTCACCAGCATGCCGTGCGCGGGACTGCCCGCCTCGATGGCATGCGTGGGCATCATCACCAGCATGGGTGTCGTGGGCGCCGCGGCATGCACCACCTCGGCCTCGTCCATGCCGAAAACCATCAGCATGTCCACCGCCGGCGCCATGCGCCGCGCGATGCGAGCGGCACCCAGCCCATAGGCATCGGCCTTCACCACGGCCCCAAGGCGCACGCCGGGCGACAGCATGCCCCGCATGACCATCAGGTTGTGGTCAAGGGCCGACAGATCCACATGGACTTCGCTTCGGGCTTGCATCACAGGGCTTTGTATCGACTCTCCGGCTCGTCTACCATCAGGGGCCTCGGATCCATTATGGCCAATTCAGAAACCTTCGCCCTCGACGTGCGGTTCGCAGACCTCGGTCTCCCCGCCTCCATCCTCCAGTCACTGGAGGCGAAGGGCTTCCAGCATCCAACCAAGATCCAGGCAGCCCTGCTGCCGGTGGCCCTGTCGGGCAAGGACTGCCTCGGGCAGGCCAAGACCGGCACAGGCAAGACCGCGGCGTTCGCGCTGCCCATGCTGGCACGACTGCCGGCCGACAAGCCCTTCGGCGGACTGGTGCTGGTGCCCACGCGCGAGCTGGCCATCCAGGTCGCCAAGGAGTTCCACGAGTTCGCGCGACACAGCGGCCACGCGGTGGTGGCGGTGTACGGCGGCAACTCGGTGAACGCCCAGGCCAGCAAGCTGGAGAAGGGTCCCGCCATCATCGTGGGCACCCCCGGTCGCGTGATGGACATGCACGAGCGCGGCCTGCTGCCGTACAACCAGGTGAAGATGGCGGTGCTCGACGAAGTCGACCGCATGCTCGACATCGGTTTCCGCGACGACATCCGCCGCATCCTGGGCAGCATGAAGGAGCACCCGCAGACGGTGTTCGTGAGCGCCACCATCAGCCCCGAGATCGAGAAGCTGGCGCGCAGCTACATGCGCGACGCCGAGAAGATCGTCACCACCGAGAAGAGCCTCACGGTGAGCCAGGTCGATCAGAGCTACCTGGGCGTGGAGCACTGGGACAAGCGCCGCCTGCTGCATCACCTGCTCACCCACGAGACACCCGAGCTCACCGTGGTGTTCTGCCGCACCAAGCGCACCGTGGACGATGTGGCCGAATACCTGCAGAAGAAGGGCATCGACGCCCACCCGATCCACGGCGACATGTACCAGCGCGCCCGCGACAAGGTGATGGAACGCCTGCGTGGCGGCTCGCTCAGCGTGCTGGTGGCCAGCGATCTGGCGGCCCGCGGCCTGGACGTGGATGACATCAGCCACGTGATCAACTACGACGTGCCGGAAGATCCCGAGGTGTACGTGCACCGCATCGGCCGCACCGCGCGCGCCGGTCGTCGCGGCGTGGCCTGGACCTTCGTGTGCCCCGATCAGGGCGAGCTGCTCACCAACGTGGAGATGCTCACCAACGTCGAGATCCCGCGCAAGGAATACGACGACTTCACGCCCGGCCCCGTGCCGAGCGAGGTGGTGGCGCGCCGCGAACTCGAGACCAAGCGCAAGGCCGATCTCGAGGTTTCGCGCAACCGCTTCGAGACGCAGGCACCGGTGCCCGAGGCAGCCGATCCAACCAAGTTCCCGGGCGGCGTGGTTCCGACGGGTCTTCCGCCCAAGCGGCTTGGTGGCCGCGTGGCCACGCGTCGACGCTGATACACGCGCGTGCACCGGCATCTGCACATCCATCCCGAGGTGGCCGAGGCGCTGCATGCGCGGCGCCCCGTGGTGGCGCTTGAAACCGCGGTGCTCACGCACGGCCTGCCGCGCGAGGCGAACGCGTCGCTCGCGCGTGTGGCCGGCCCCGCGTGGGAATCAAGCCTTCCCGCGAACCTGGCGCTTGCGCGCGCGATGGAACGCGCCGTGCGCGAAGCCGGCGCCGTGCCCGCCACCATGGCGGTGATCGACGGTTCGCTGCGCGCAGGCCTTTCAGCTGAAGAACTGGAACGACTCGGCAGCGATGCATCCGCTCGCAAGCTGAGTTCGCGCGACATGGGCCCCGCCATCGCGCAGCGCGCAAGCGGCGGACTCACCGTGGCCGCCACGCTGGCCGCCTGCACGGCGGCGGGCATCCGCAGTTTCGCGACCGGCGGCATCGGCGGCGTGCATCGCGGCTGGAGCCAGCACCCCGACATCAGCGCCGATCTGCTGGCTCTCTCCCGGGCACAGGTGGTGGTCACCTGCGCAGGCGCCAAGAGCATTCTCGACCTGCCCGCAACGCTCGAGTGGCTCGACTCGCTCAGCGTGCCGGTGATCGGCATCGGCACGCCGCACTTCCCGTGCTTCACCTGTCCGCCGGATG
>RFQW01000101.1 GCA_009924765.1 Planctomycetota bacterium
CGCAAGCCGCATGTTGGGCGTGATCCAGAGGTCCTTGATGATCTGGATGGTGGACAGTTCCAGCGCCTTCTCCGCCGCCGTCTCCTGCGTGCGCGCCTGGTGGTACAGCGCCAGCGCCACGAACAGGCCCGCGCCGCCGGTGAGCAGCATCATGAGCCGGTAGATGGTGGAACGCTCGATGGGCTGCTCGCTCACCGGGTCCTGCCACAGCAGCACCACGAACAGCACGCCCAGCGCCACCATGGCGATGAGCAGCCACTTCGAGAACGTCATGCGTGTGCCCGCGTTCCTCAACGTGACAGCCTGTCCGTGCCGTGCGCTTCGACCGCGCTCAGGCGCTGAAACTGCTGCCGCAGCCGCAGGTGCTGTTGGCGTTGGGATTGTTGAACACGAACCCGCGGCCCATGATCTCGTCCTTGAAGTCGATCGTGGTGCCGTTCAGGTACAGGTAGCTCTTGGGATCGCAGATCACGCGAACCGTGAAGGGCTCGGCACCGGTGGCGGTGGCCACGCCGCCACCCTGGGCGCTGGCGGCCTTCGGATCGGGGCGACGCGCGTAGCTGAACTCCCACAGCTCGTCGCTTTCCTTCTGCACTTCGGTCAGGTCCAGCAGGTAGCTGAAGCCGCTGCAGCCGCCACCCTTCACGCCCACGCGCAGGCGCACCTTGTCGGCGTCCAGGCCTTGCTGGCGGATGATGGCGTCGATCTCACGGGCGGCGGTTTCGGTGACGTTGACGGGCATGGGTGCTCTCCTTGGTTCAGTGGGCGGCCGCGGTGGCCTGGGTGGTGCTGGCGATGCCGTTCTTCTTCTTCCAGTCCTCGATCGCGGTGCGGATGCTGTCCTCGGCCAGCACGCTGCAGTGGATCTTCACCGGCGGCAGGCTGAGCTCCTCCACGATCTGGGTGTTCTTGATGCTCAGGGCCTCATCCACGGACTTGCCCTTGATCCACTCGGTGGCCAGGCTGCTGCTGGCGATGGCGCTGCCGCAGCCGAAGCACTTGAACTTGGCGTCCTCGATGATGCCCTGCGGGCTCACCTTGATGTGCAGCTGCATCACGTCGCCGCACTCCGGGGCGCCCACGATGCCGACGCCCACGTCGGTGCGCGTCTGCACTTCCTTGCTGCTGCCGAAACTGCCCACGTTGCGAGGGTTCTGGTAGTGCTCGATGACCTTGTCGCTGTATGCCATGGTTGAATCCTTTCGCGCACCTCAGTGCGTCTGCCACTCGATCTTGCTGATGTCCACGCCTTCCTTGTACAGGTCGAACAGCGGGCTCATCTGGCGCAGGTGATGAACGGCCTTGGTGATCTTCTCGATCGCGTAGTCCACTTCCTCTTCGGTGGTCCAGCGGCCCAGCGACAGGCGCAGGCTGCTGTGGGCCAGCTCGTCGCCCACGCCCAGGCTCTTCAGCACGTAGCTGGGCTCCAGGCTGGCGCTAGTGCAGGCGCTGCCGCTGCTGCAGGCGATGTCCTTGATGCCCATGAGCAGGCTCTCGCCCTCCACGAAGCCGAAGCTGATGTTGGCGATGTTGGGCAGGCGCTTGTCGGCATGGCCGTTCACCTGCGTGACCTCGATGCGCTTGGCCAGTTCGGTCTCCAGCTTGCGGCGCAGCTTCAGCAGGCGCTCGCCGTCGCGGTCCATCTCGGCCTTGCACAGTTCGCAGGCCTTGCCGAAGCCCACGATGCCGGTCACGTTCAGCGTGCCGCTGCGCATGCCGCGCTCATGGCCGCCGCCGTCGAAGATGGCTTCCAGGCGCACGCGGGGCTTGCGACGGCGCACGTACAGCGCGCCCACGCCCTTGGGACCGTAGATCTTGTGGCCGCTCCAGCTGAGCAGGTCGATGTTGTCGCGCTCCACGTCGGTGGGCATCTTGCCCACCCACTGCGTGGCGTCGGTGTGGAAGATCACCTCGCGCTCGTGGCACAGCTTGCCGATCTCGGGCACCTCGTTGATGGTGCCGATCTCGTTGTTGGCCCACATGATGCTCACCAGGATGGTGTCGGGGCGCATGGCCGCCTTCACCATGGCGGCGGTGATGATGCCGTCGGCCTTGGGCTCGAGGAAGGTGACCTCGAAGCCTTCACGCTGCAGTCGCTTGCACGGATCCAGCACGGCCTTGTGCTCGTGCACCGCGGTGATGATGTGGCCACGGTTGGGCTGACCCTCGGGCGCCTTGGCGTACATGTGCGCCGCACCCTTGATGGCCAGGTTGTTGCCTTCGGTGGCGCCGCTGGTCCAGATGATTTCCTTGGCGTTGGCGCCGATCAGCGCGGCGGCCTGCTCGCGCGCGGTCTCCACGCCTTCCTCGCCTTCCCAGCCGAACTTGTGGTTTCGGCTGGAGCTGTTGCCGTACTTCTCGGTGAAGTAGGGCAGCATGGCCTCCACGACGCGGGGGTCGCAGCGGCCGGTGGCGGCATTGTCCATGTAGATCGGAAGCTTGGGAGCCATGCGTTTCCTCGTGAAAATGAATGCGGAGGCGAGAGCCGGGCCAGTATAGGCATACGCCCCTCATCAAGGAAGAGTCGTCCGGGATTTCGGAGGTGCAGGTCCCGAGGGAACTTGGGTGCCAAAACAGCCGCCGAACCCCGTCAGGGCGTGCGGATACGCCTGGAGAACCCGGCGTCGTCCTCCACGCTGCGGGCCCGGTCGTTGATGTAGCAGCGCTGGCGCAGGTCGGGCAGCGGAATCGAGTTGTCGATGGTGCCGCGCTCGTACATCACCTCATGCAGGTGGCCGTTCACCACCCAGCGCCAGTCGAAGCGCGCGTTGGGGGTGGCCACACGGCGCGACTGGCCGATCAGCGTGGTGGTGCAGTTGTCGGTGAGTGCGTTGTACCACTGCGGATGCTCGCGCAGGTCGGTGGCCGCACGCAGGTACTGCACGAACACGGCCCGCGCGGCCTCAACCGGCACCGCCAGCGGATACAGATACACCTGCTCGCCGCGGAAGTTGGTGCGCAACTTCACCAGATCGGTCTCGTCGGCGAGCACATACGCCAGTTCATACTGCCGGAAGAAGCCGCGCAGCGCGTCGTAGGTTTCCCCCTGCTCGCGGCGCGTCTCCACCGACAGGCACACATGGCGGCCATCGTCGAAGCCGAAGCTGAGCATGGTGTGCGCGATGTTGGGGCTGCCCCAGAACACGTGGAACAGATCCACGCCCGTCATGTGCGACAGGTCGAATGTGTCGTCGTGATGTGCCACGGTGTAGTCCGTCTCGCTGCGATAGGTGCAGTTGCGGATGTTGTGGATGGTCACGCGGTCACCGTTGAACTCGGCCCACGGCAGCACCGCCATGTCGCGGGTCCAGGTGCGATCGTTCGAGGCCGCTTGCGCGAAGAACACGGCCAATCCCAGCGCAAACACGCCGCCGCCCCACGCCACGCGGCGCGTCCACGAACGCGAGCGCCACAGCGCCACCACGGCCACCACCAGCACCGCCAGCGCGGCAGCCTGCTGCACCACGCTGGGTGCCGGCAGACAGAAGTCCATCACCAGCGCGCTCCACGCGGCCAGGATCAGCAGCACCACCGCAAGCACCGCGCCCGCGATCCATCGCAGCCACCAGCCAAGTGTGGTGGTGGCGCGTGCCGGGGTTGCCGAAGGCGTGGCGTCAGGGTGCATGCTGCTGGGTTGCCGCAGGCGTGACAGGTGCGGCGGGCTGCTCGGCGGCGGTCGCCGGCGCGGCCTTGCCCACATCCGCGAAGTAGTCGTTGTTCAGCAACCAGGTGCCGTTGCCGAGCGACTTCAACGGCCGACCGTTGGCGGCGCCGGCGTCGCGACGATCACGCAGCACGGCCACCACATCGCTCATGGCGGCGGGATTGCCGAACACATACGCGTGCGACGACCCGCCACCCTTCACCTGACACTCCACCAGCTGCAACTGCGGCATCTGCTCGATCAGCTTGATCTGCCCCTTCGAGAAGGGCATCTGCGACAGGGTGCCGATGCGCGTCTTGCTGGAGAACAGCCAGTTCGACACGCCGATCGCCTCGTCCTCGGCGGAGAAGTAGATCACGGTGCGCTTGGCCACCGAACCTAGGTTCTCCAGCCAGAAGCGCTGGCCGAACACCTCCAGATCCAGATCGGGCGCGGCCAGCATGAGGGTTTCCAGCTTCAGCGCCTCGTGCGGATCCTTGCCCGCCGCGCGCATCGCGATGTTCAGTTCGCGCAGCGCCGTGGTGGCCACATCGGTGCCGCGGCTGTGCGCGATGATGTGCAGTCGCTCCAGTTCGGGCAGCTCCACCAGCGCCTTGATCATCTCGCGCAGGTGGAAGATGGTGAATTCGCCCGACTCGCGATCGTAGAAGTAGCCGAACGCGCCGCCGAAACCGGCTGGCCACGTGTAGGCGATGAACACGCCCTGCCGCGAGATGCTGTGCCAAAGGATGGCTGAGCGCGCGATCGAGTCGTAGAAGCTGTTGTTGAAGCCGTGCACGTACAGGTACACGTCCTTCTGCTTGGACTGGTCCAGTCGCGACTTCACCATGGCCAGGAAGGCGGCCTTGGTCTTCTCCAGCTCCTCGGCGGCCTCGGGCGTGCGCTTCAGCTTGCCATCCACCACCTGCAGCGACTTGGGCGTGAGCACCACTTCGCCCTTCTGTTCCACCGTGGTCATGTCCAGTTGGTACGACGGATCCTCGGTGCCCTGACCGCTCATGCGCACGAGCTCGTCCCAGCTGGGGGCCGGATCAAGCCGCACCGTGGCGGTGCCGAAGGCCATCGCCGTGGCGCGCCCGAAGCCGTACTCGGGGCCACGCTTGCTGCGTCCCGTCTCCGAACGGTCGGTCACGTACAGGATCTCCATCTCGGGCTTCTGCTGGTCGGCGGGCAGCGCCTGAAGCGCCTTGGAGCCTGAACCGTCGCGGCTCACGTTGGGCGTGGGCGGCATGCGCTCCAGGCTGCTGCACGCGGCGATCAGCGTGAAACATGCCGCGAGCAGTGCGGCACGCAGCGAGCAGGAAACGGCGGTCGGAGCGATTCGCTTCATGGCGGCGCAGCATAGTGGCGCTTCGATGCGGCGGTGACCGCACGCCGCCATGGATTTGTGCATTTGCGCAGCGATTCGTGCTATACCTCGCCACCTATGGCCACGACCCATCTGCCCATCCTGGACTTCGTCGCGAGCAACTACCGCAACTTCAATTCGCGCGCCACGCGCGACGCGCTGTATGCCTACTGGGATCACATCCGCGAGGGCGGTCGCATGTACTGGGCGGTGGCCGGCGCCATGAGCAGCGCACAGCTGGGCATCTCGCTCGCACCGGCCATCCGCGCGGGACTGGTGCACGGCCTCAGCGTGACGGGCGCCAACCTGGAGGAGTCGCTGTTCCGGCTGGTGGCGCACCACGGCTACAAGGATTTCCCCGAGTACCGCTACTTCACCAAGCAGGACGACACGCGCATCCTGAAGCAGCGCATGCGCCGCGTGACCGACACCAGCATTCCCGAGGACGAGGCCTTCCGCGCCGTGGAGAAGATCCTGGTGCCCATGTGGAAGCGCGCCACCAAGAACGGCGATCGCCGCTTCTGGCACGAGTACTTCTACGAGCTGGTGCTGTCGATCCCGAAGAGCAAGTACCAGGGCAACCCCGACGAGTGCTGGCTGCTGGCGGCGGCCAAGGCCAAGCTGCCCATGGTGGTGCCGGGCCACGAGGACAGCACCTTCGGCAACATCTTCGCCTCGCACGTGAAGTTCAACGAGTGCAGCGCCAACATCGTGAAGAGCGGCATCGAGTACATGGCCAACCTGTACGACGACTACAAGGCCATGGCCAAGGGCAAGGGCGTGGGCTTCTTCCAGATCGGCGGCGGCATCGCGGGTGATTTCCCCATCTGCGTGGTGCCCAGCATCAAGTACGACCTGCAGGAAACCGCGCGTCCGTGGGCGTATTTCTGCCAGATCAGCGACAGCACCACCAGCTACGGCAGCTACTCGGGCGCCACGCCCAACGAGAAGATCACCTGGGACAAGCTGCTCACCGAGCGCACCCCCATGTTCGTGGTCGAGAGCGACGCCACCATCGTGGCACCGCTGATGCTGCAGGCGCTGCTGGAGTGCAAGGCCAACCCCAAGGCGGCCGACGCCATCATCAAGGCCAGCCGAGCCGAGACGAAGAAGTCGCTGGCCCGCGGCCGCTGAAGCGCCGAAGCCGCATGCCACCCGTGACGCACGGCGGCGCGTGAGGCGCACGCCATGGATATCGGGCGATGACGGTGCGCGAATCGCGTCGCAATGCTGGATTCTTGCGTTGCGCGGGTTGGCGAACGCGCTTTTCGTGACATGGTGCCGCTGTTCTCTGGCGTTCCCCCCCTCGGCTTCCTGCACGGTTCCCCCTTTCATGCATGAAGACGCGGT
>RFQW01000102.1 GCA_009924765.1 Planctomycetota bacterium
TTCAGCATCAAGCGCTTCATGGGCCGCCGTCACGACGAGGTGGAGCATGAGGAGAAGTTGGTTCCCTACACCGTGGTCGGCGGTCCGCAGGACCTGGTGAAGGTGGACGTGCGCGGCAAGCAGTTCACGCCACCCGAAGTCAGCGCCATGATCCTTCAGGAACTGAAGAAGGTGGCCGAGGACTATCTGGGCGAGAAGGTGGACCGCGCGGTGATCACCGTGCCCGCCTACTTCAACGACAGTCAGCGACAGGCCACCAAGGATGCCGGCGAGATCGCCGGTCTGAAGGTGGAGCGCATCATCAACGAGCCCACCGCGGCCGCGCTGGCCTATGGCCTGGAAAAGAAGAAGAACGCCCGCATCGCCGTGTTCGATCTTGGCGGCGGCACCTTCGACGTGAGCATCCTCGACGTGGGTGATGGCGTGTTCGAGGTGCTCAGCACCAACGGCGACGGCCACCTCGGTGGCGACGACTTCGACCAGCGACTGATCGACTTCATCGCCGACGAGTTCCGCAAGAAGGAAGGCATCGACATCCGCAGCGACGCGATGGCGCTGCAGCGACTGAAGGAAGCGGCCGAGAAGGCCAAGATCGAGCTCTCCAACCAGATGGAGACCGCGGTCAACCTGCCCTTCATCACCGCCGACCAGAACGGCCCCAAGCACCTGCAGGTCACGGTGACCCGCTCGCGCTTCGAGGATCTGTGCAAGGACCTGTTCGAGCGTCTGCGTGGCCCCTGCGAGCAGGCGCTGCGTGACGCCAAGCTGAACCCGAAGGACGTGCAGGAGGTCGTGCTTGTGGGCGGCTCCATCCGCATCCCCAAGGTGCAGCAGCTGGCGAAGGACATCTTCCAGACCACCGAGCTCGACAAGAGCATCAACCCCGACGAGGTGGTGGCCGTGGGCGCCGCCATCCAGGGCGCGGTGCTGCAGGGCGACGTGAAGGATGTGCTGCTGCTCGACGTCACACCGCTCTCGCTGGGCGTGGAGACCCTCGGCGGCGTGATGACCAAGCTGATCGAGAAGAACACCACCATTCCGACCAGCAAGAAGGAAGTGTTCAGCACAGCGGCCGACAACCAGACCAGCGTGACCATCCACGTGCTGCAGGGCGAGCGCGAGTTCGCCAACGACAACCGCAGCCTGGGTCGCTTCGACCTGAGCGGCATCGCCCCGGCCCCCCGCGGCCTGCCGCAGATCGAGGTGGAGTTCGCGATCGACGCCAACGGCATCCTGAGCGTGTCGGCCACCGAGAAGGCGACCGGCAAGAAGCAGGAGATCCGCATCACCGGCTCGAGCGGCCTGAGCAAGGACGAGGTGGAGCGCATGCGCAAGGAAGCCGAGCAGAACGCCACCGCCGACAAGGTGCGACGCGAACTGATCGACCTTCGCAACCAGGGCGAGGCGGTGGCCTATGCCACGCGCAAGAGCCTGGAGGAGCACGGCGGCAAGATCAGCGCCGAGGCGCGCGGCAAGATCGAGGGCGCACTCAGCAATCTCGAGACCGTGCTGAAGGGCGAGGACAAGGCTGCCATGCAGGCCGCCATGAAGACGCTCAACGACGCTTCGGCGGAACTTGGCAAGGCGGTCTACGAGGCCACCTCCAAGACTCCGGGCGCCGAAGGTGGCGGAGCCAAGCCCGCCGGCAAGGACGACGTGATCGACGCCGAGTACGAGGTGAAGGACGGCAACTGAGGCGCCGCGCGCGCCTCGTATCGCCCCCCTCGCATGCATCGCGGCTGTCAGGCTCAGGCCTGACAGCCGCTTTCATTTCATGCTGTTCCAGGAACCACTAGCATGTTCCCCATGATCAAGCCCATCGCGCTGCTCCTGGTTGCCTCGCTCGCCCTGTTCGCCGCCGGCGATCCCCCCGCCGCCCCCGCTCGCGTGGGCTACGCGTGGCCACTGCCCACCTGCATCGTGAGCGGCGAGCCGCTGGGCGACAAGCCGGTGGTGAAGGTGCTGGAAGACGCGAAGGACCCCTCGGTGAACGGACGCGAGGTGCGCTTCTGCTGCGAGAAGTGCGCGGCCACGTTCGACGCCAACCGCGCCAAGTACCTGAAGGATGCGGATGCCGCCATCGCCGCACGCGAGATGCCCGCCTACACGCTGACGAACTGCATGATGATGCCCGACGAGAAGCTGCCTGCACCGGACGCCAAGGAACAGGATGGCGCACGCAGCGTGGTGGTGGGCAACCAGCTGGTGCGCGTGTGCTGCGCGCAGTGCGAGCGCAAGGTGAAGCGCAATCCCGCAGCCGTGCTCACCAAGGTGCAGACCGCGCTGGTGGCGGCACAGGCACCGGGCTACACGATGAAGACCTGCCCCGTCAGCGGCAAGGCGCTGCCCGCCACGCCCACCGACACCCTGATCGCTGGACAGCTGGTGCGCCTGTGCTGCGAGGATTGCCGCGCAAGCGCCGACAAGAACCCATCCGCCACGCTGGCGAAGCTGCAGGCCCCGGCGACCAAGAAGAACTGAGCGAGACGCGGCCTCAATCGGCCCGCGGCGCACCCTTGCGAAGCAGCGCCGCGAAGAGTCCGGGCCCGGTCGTCTTCGGCTCTGGCGGAAGTTCGCGGTGACGCACCACGCTCAACCCCGCCGCCTTGCCCATCTGCTTCAGTGCCGCGGCGCTGAAGCCCATGTGCAGGTGTCCCATGCTGGCGGCGTAGGCGCGACGGTCGTGCGGCACGAGGTCGATCACCAGCACGGTGCCGCCCGGGCGCGTGCCACGCGCGGCCTCGGCCAACGCCTGTTCGGGGTCGGGCACATGGTGCATCACCAGCATCATCACGCACGCGTGCACCTCACCGGCCTTCAGCGGCAGCGACTCCAGCGCACCCTGACGGAACTCGACATTGGTGGACTTCGACAGCCGCTTGCGGGCCGCGTCCAGCATGGATGTCTCGCGATCGATGGCGATGACGCGCTTCACGCAGGGCGCCAGCAACTGCGTCGCCTCGCCCGTGCCGCAACCCAGATCGGCGACGATCCATGATGGATCGAGCAGTTCCAGCATGGCCAGGGCCGTGAGGCGTTCGCCGAAGAGATCGCGCCGGACATCGCTCCACTCGCCACCCACGCGTCCGAAGAACGCACGACTGTCCACGCGTCGATCCGCCAGCACGCTGGCCAGACGCGCCACATCCTGCGATGCCTCGGGATGACGCTCCAGCGCGGGCTTGGCCAGATGCCAGAGCGCGCGTGCTTCCTCGGGCATCGCGGGGCCCGCCAACCGATAGAGCCCCGAAGGACCTTCACTTCGACGCGCCACCCACCCGCCTTCGAGCAGCGCCTTCAGGTGACGACTGGCGGTGCTCTGCGGAACCTGCAGGGTGCGGGCAAGTTCGCCCACGCCGAGTTCCTCGCGTTCGAGCAGCGCCAGCACGCGCCAGCGAACCAGGTCACCCATGGCGGCGAGGCGGCTCAGCAGCTCCACCGAGCGCTCGGCACCCTCTCGCGAGCCTGATGCACCGGCCACGATGGGGCTCAGTTGCCGCGAGGCAAGCCGAGGGTGGGACCAAGCACCTGCCCGCGCTGCTCAAGTTCGGCACGCACGCGCGGATCCTGCGGGTTGATGCCGTAGGCCTGACGCAGGCGACGCAGCGCCTCCTGCTGATTGCCCAGACGCACCTGCAGCATGGCCATGCGGTAATAGGGCTCGGTGCTCTTCTGCAGGTCGTAGCCCTGATCGAATTCGATCGCCGACTCCAGCGCCTGCTTGGCGGAGTCGAGGTCGTTCACCTTCTCGGCGATCTCGGCGAGACGCACATACGCCTCGGGGCTTCGGAGTTCGGCGCCCGCGTTGCGCAGCAGCATGTAGATCTTGGCGGTGTCGCCCTGCTTCTCCATGCAGTTGGCCAACGCGAACACCACATCGAGGTCGTTGGGGTTGCGCGCCACGGCGATCTCGAGGGCGTGACGACCTTCCTTGAGGTCGCCCAGGCACACCATGGCGCGGCCGTAGGCGTACTGCGCGCCCCAGCTGCCGGGGTTGGCTTCGACGACAGGCTTGATCATGTCGGCGGCCTCCTGGCACTGGTTGTGCTCCACCAGGTAGCTGGCGCGGTCCACCGTGGACTCGGTGGGCGGCGGTCCCTGGCAGGCGGCCAGGAAGAGGGCCGCGGGCGCGGCGATGCAGCGGAGGACGATTCCCAGTGGTGCGAGTCGGCTCATGGGCGGAGATGATAGGGTTCGGCGTGCCCGATTGCCGCCCACCGATCCCCGCGTTTCCATTCGCCCTGATGCGGCACGCGTTGCCCGACGGAAGCCACCATTTCGATCTGCTGCTTGCCGCAAGCCCGCATGTGCCGGACGAGGCCCGCGAGGTGGCGACCTGGCGCTGCAACGTGGACCCCTGGACGCTGCCAATCGGCGGCGAGGCCTCGATCGAGCGCATCGCACCGCACCGTGGCCTGTACCTGCGCCTGACGGAGCCGCGTGAACTTGGCGGCGATCGAGGCAACGTCACGCCGATGCGTCGCGGCACCTACGCGATGCGCGACGGCGTGATCGAGACGATGCAGGACACCCACGCCTTCCTTCGCATGGATGGCGATCGACTGCAGCGCGTGGCGCCGCCGCTCACGTGAACGCGTCGTAGCTGAGCGCCGCCCAGGCGATGAACGCGCACGGCAACTTGGCCAGCGAACCGAGCACGCGACCGATGGCGGCCCCCGCCGCCGGCCGCATGGTGTCGCCGATGGCACGGCCGTGAAACAGCATCTCGCCCGCCACGGCACCCAGCACCACGCCCGCGAGCGCGCCGATGATGGACCCGACGAGTGGCACCGGAATCATGAAGGTGCCGAGCACGACGCCCACGAAACCTCCGAGCAGGCTGCCTGCCATGCCTGCGCGACTCGCGCCGCCGGCGCGCGCGCCCATGGCGCCGGCGATGAACTCCAGCACCTCCCCCGCCACGGCCGCACTGACCGCCACGGCCAGCGATTGCACGCCGAACGGCAGCGATCCGCGCTCGAACATCATGGCGGTCACGTCCACCGTGCCGGCCACGCCGATCAGCATCCATGCGCCCGGCACGCCGAGGGGCGTGAGCACCACGGCCAGCAGACCGATCAGCGCGAACAACGCCGCGCCGGCCATCTGCACGGCCATCATGCGCCACCCTCCATCATGCGAAGCTCGTTGCGCAGGATCGCGGCCAACTCGTAGTTCTCCGACATCACTGCCTCGCGCAGGCGCCGCTCGATTTCCAGGCGCTGACTGGCCGGCAGTTTCAGCGCGAGCGCGTCGAGCAATGTGCGCAGCAGGCCCACTTCGGGCGCCACGTCCACACGATCACCGCGACCCTGTCGCTGCAGCGATTCATGCACGCCACGAAGTCCGCCTTCCAGCGCCGCGATCGCAAGGTCACGACGCCCAGCGGCCAGACCCACCGCCGCCTCGGCGCGCGCGCGCATGGCCAGTTCGTGCGGTCGCCATGGCTCGAAGCGTGCACGATCGACCGGCTCGACCGCACGCGCAGCAAGCAGGTCCAGTGCGCGGAGGTTGTCCAGGGCATCGCGCCGCACGCGCCCCCAATCCTCCAGCGCCGCACAGGCCAGCCCTCGCTGACGACGCTGCGACATCTCCACCGCCAGCGCCGACACATGGGCCGTGTCGATCGGCTGCGCCACCCCCTCGCCCTCGAACCAGGCCAAGGCGGAAGGCGCGTTGCGGAACCCCTGCCCGTCAGGCCGGCCATCCGCCTCCATCTGCACGAAGCCCATCTCGATGCGGACCTGCAGCAGCAACCTTCCATCGGCGCCGGTGGCACGCCGAACATCCAGCCGGCCGGGGCGCCAGGGCCATTCCTGCAACCATGGGGTGAGGTCGGGCATGTGGGGTGCGGAAGGATCGTAGCCGCAAACGATTCAAAATCCCGGGGAAGAGGTGCTGGCATCCCCCCATGCGGCCGATCTACCATGTGGAGCCCGCGGGTTTCCCACGACCATATGCCCCGACCAAGCACACAATCCGATCTGCACCTGTACATGAAGCAGATCAACGAGGTTGCCCTGCTCACCCCCGAGCAGGAGAAGGACCTGGGTTGGCGCATCATCAACGACGACGATCAGGGTGCCAAGGAGCACATGATCAAGGCGAACCTTCGACTGGTGATCGCCATCAGCAAGAACTACGCGCACCGTGGACTTGCGCTGGCCGACCTGGTGGAGGAAGGCAACATCGGACTCATCCGCGCGGTGGAGGGTTTCGATCCCGCGCAGGGCGCCCGCTTCAGCACCTACGCAAGCTGGTGGATCAAGCAGGCGATCAAGCGCACGCTGATCAACGCGGTGCAGCCGATCCACATTCCCGCCTACATGGTGGAACTGATCGCGCGCTACAAG
>RFQW01000103.1 GCA_009924765.1 Planctomycetota bacterium
TGCATCTGCCGCATGCGACCGCGGCCGACTTCCTGCCGCGCATGCTCTTTGGCCGTTATGTGCGTGAATCGCTTGCCCATGCGGCCAGCGAGGCCGCGGCGTGCGGCAACCAGTTCACGATGCACCGCGCGCAGGCCACGGCGATCGAACGCACCGCAACGGGCTTGATCGTGCGCATGTCCGATGGCAGCAGCATGAACACCGACAGCGTGGTGATCGCCACCGGCACGCCGCTTCCCCGCGATCCGCTGCAGCATGCGTGGACGGGCCCGCGTGACCGATGGATCGGCGACCCATGGCGGCCCGCCTCGGTGGCCCACATTCGACCCGACGAACCCGTGGCGATCATCGGATCCAGTCTCACCGCCGTGGATGTGGCGCTCAGCCTGACCCACGACGGCGCGCAGCGCACCGCGCCGATCTCGATGCTTTCACGCAACGGCTGGCTGCCGCGCGCACACGTCGTGCCACGCCCCGCGCCCGTGGATCTGACGGCATCGGTGCAGTCGCTGCTTGCCGCACAGCCACACCTGCGCATGTCGCGCCTCGCGCGATGGCTTCGCGACCGACTGCGCGAACCCGCGCCCGACGGCACCCCGCGCGATTGGCGCAGCGTGATCGACGGCTTGCGCACGCACACCGCCACGCTGTGGCGCCGACTCGACACCGCCGAACGCGCGCGATTCCTTCGACATGCACGCGCCATGTGGGACGTGCATCGCCATCGCACCGCCCCCGCCGTGCACGCCCACATCGAGCGCCTTGAACGCGAAGGCATGCTGCGCCGACTGCCCTGCCGGCTGCTCGATGCATCGGCCACCGACACCGGCATCACGCTGCACGCACGCACACGCGACGGCATCGAGCACACCATCCGCGCCAACTGGGTGGTGAACTGCTCGGGCCCCGCGCCGAACGGCGCCGCACGCACGGACCCCGTGGTCGCCTCGCTGCTGCGCACCGGCATGGCGCGGGAAGATGCGCTTGGCCTCGGTATCCAATCCGACGCGCATGGCCGCGTGCTGGGCACCGACGGACAACCCACACCCGGCCTGCTGGTGGTTGGCACCCTGCGCCGCCCCGCCCTGTGGGAGAGCACCGCGGTGCCCGAACTGCGCACACAGGCTGCTGCGGCCGCCAAGGCCATCACCGACACCGCCTTGGCACACGCCGCCCGCTGACATCGCGCAGACCGCACAGGCGGAACCAACGAAGGCTTCAGTCGGGCATCGATCGCGCCGATGTGCATGACGGTGGCGCATTCGCCCCACCGGAAAGCCTTGCCATGACCACATTCATGACGTCACGTGAATCAATGCCTGGACCACGGGATCCCGACGCCTCCGAGCGCACGCTTGGCACGCCGCCCGTATCGCTCGGCGGCGACGTTCGCGTGGCCGAAGGCGCCATGATCGGCCACTATCAGGTCAAGCGCCTGATCGGGGCGGGCGGCATGGGCCGCGTCTACGAGGCGCAGCAGGAAAATCCACGACGCACCGTGGCCATCAAGCTCATGGGCAAGGGCGTGGCCAGCGCCAGCGCGCTTCGGCGCTTCGAATTCGAGGCGCAGGTGCTGGCGCACCTGAAGCATCCGGGCATCGCGCAGATCTACGAGGCCGGCAGCTTCGACGACGGCACGGGCGGTCTGCCGTGGTTCGCGATGGAATACATCAGCAACGCGAAGCCCATCACCGAATACGCGCGCGACGCCAAGCTGGGCACACGCGAACGCATGCGGCTGTTCAAGCAGGCGTGCGAGGCCGTGGCGCACGGACACCAGCGCGGCGTGATCCACCGCGACCTGAAGCCCACCAACATCCTGGTGGATGGCGCGGGTCAGGTGAAGGTGATCGACTTCGGCGTGGCACGCACCACCGACAGCGACATGGTGGTGAACACCCTGCAGACCGATGTGGGCCAGCTGGTGGGCACGGTGCAGTACATGAGCCCCGAGCAGTTCGACGCCGATCCGCATGACCTCGATATCCGCAGCGACGTGTACGCACTGGGCGTGGTGATGTACGAGCTGCTGAGCGGACGCCTGCCCTACGACCTGCGCAAGAAGGCCATCCACGAGGCGGCACGCGTGGTGCGCGAAGAGGACCCCGCGCGCCTGTCCACCATCACCCCCGCGCTGCGCGGCGACCTGGAAGTGATCGTGGCCAAGGCCATGGCCAAGGAGCGCGGCCAGCGCTACACCAGCGCCAGCGCGCTGTCCGACGACATCGGTCGCTATCTCGATCAGGAACCGATCACCGCACGCGCTCCCGGCGTGCTGGAGACCATGCGTCGTTTCGGCAAGCGACATCGCGTGGTGAGCGCGGCCATTCTCGCCGCCTTCGCGGTGCTGTCGATCAGCGTGGTGGTGGTCAGCGTGCTGTACCTGGATCTGCAGCGCAAGAGCCAGGAGATCGCGCAGAAGAACGACAGCCTGGCCGAAGCGCGGACCCGCGCCGAGAATGCGCGGCGCGAGGCGGAAGCCGCGCGCACCCACAGCGACGAGGCGCTGCGCAGCCTGCAGTCGGAGACCTACGTGAGCGCGATCCGCCGCGCCACCAGCGCCATGTCCAGCGGCCGCACGGACATCGTGTCGCAGGAAATGGATTCGATCGAGGCCCTGAAGTTGCCGGACGTGACGCGGCGCTTCGAATGGCGGCTGCTGCAGGCCGCCACGCACCCCGAACTGGCGGTGATCGACACGCACGGCGGCTCCACGCAGGCGGTGGCATGCAGTCCCGACGCGCGCACCATCGCCACCGCCGGCGACGACGGCATCGTGCGACTCTGGAACGCCGACACGGGATCCCCGCTGGCCGAACTCAAGGGCCACGCAAGCCGCGTGAACGCGCTCACCTTCAGCCCCGATGGAAGTCTGCTGGCCTCGGCCGGCGATGATGCCACCGTGCGGCTGTGGGATCCGCGCACCAGCACCGGCGTCCTGCTCGGCGAACTGAAGGGTCATGGCGCGCCCGTTCGCGCGGTGGCGTTCGCGCCCGATGGACGCACGCTTGCCACCGGCTCCGCGGATCGTTCGGTCAAGATCTGGGATGCGGCCTCACACGCCTGCACGCGCTCGCTGCAGGGCCATGGCAAGGCCGTGCGCGCGCTCGCGTTCGCGCCGGATGGCGCCACGCTCGCCAGTGCATCGAGCGACGGAACCGTGCGGGTCTGGAATCTGGCCACCGCCACCACGCTTCGCACGCTCGAGGCGCATCCAGGCGAGATCACCTGTCTCGCGCTTTCGGCGGATGGACGCACGCTCGCCGACGGTTTCGCCGACGGCACCCTGCAGTGGTGGAACCTTGCCGATGGCACGCGCCTCGGCGACACCACGCTCGACGCCGCACTGGCAGGGCTGGCCTTCGCACCGGCGCGCGGCACACCCCTGCTGCTGGCCGCCACCACCAAGGGCGTGTCGCGCATCGATCCCGTCAAGCACGCGCTGCTCGCCGCACCCACCGGCGAACGGCTGCCGGCATCGGCGATCGCCTTCCTGCCCGATGGCACGCGCTACGCCACCGGCGGCACCGACGGCACGCTTCGCGTGTGGGATGCCACGGCCAGCGACGCGAATGAACGCATCACCGCGCTGACAGGCCCGACGCAGGCCGTCTCCTTCGCGCCGGGCACCACGCATGTCCTCGCCACCAACGGCGAGCAAGGCGCGGTGCAGCTCTGGAACACCGATGGCCCGCGCGCACTCGCCACACTCGCGCACGCCGGCGAGCGCGTGCAGTGCGTCGACTTCACGCCGAATGGTCGTCTGCTGGTCACCGGCGCCGCCGACGGCGCGCTGCTGCTGTGGAATGCGGAGACCGGCACGCTTCAAGCCACGCTGCAGGCAAGCGGGCCCTCCATCGAGGCGGTGGCCATCTCGCCCGACGGGCGCACCATCGCATCGGCCGGGCCTGACCGCATCGTGCGTCTGTGGGATCTCGACACCGGCAAGGTGTTCGCGCAGCTCACGGGCCATGCCGGGAACGTGCGCAGCCTGGCCTTCACTCCCAACGGCGCACTGCTCGCCTCAGGCAGCGAGGATGGCGCGATCCGCCTGTGGGACACCACCACCCGCGCGATGGCGGCCAGCCTGCCGGGACACGAGGGCGCTGTCCGTTCGCTCGCGTTCTCGCCGGATGGCACCACGCTGGCATCGGCCTCGCAGGATCGAAGCGTGCGCCTGTGGAATGTGGCGCGTCGCGCGCTGGCCACCACCATGCAGGGCCACGAGAGCGACGCGACCGCGGTGGCCTTCGACCCGGCGGGCAGGACGGTGGCCAGCGGATCGAAGGATGGCACCGTGCGCCTGTGGGACACCGCCAGCGGCAAGGAACTGGCCGTGCTGTCACCGCAGACGGGCGGCATCACCGGACTCGCATTCATGGATGATGGAAGCACGCTGGCGTGCGGCGGCGAAGCGAACGCCATCGCGCTGATCCGTGCGGAACCGAAGTCCGTCGTGATGCCGCGGCGCGCCGCGCTGCCGCGCGCGCACTGACACGGACGCGCCTCAGCGGCGATGCCGCAGCACGAACCACGCGCACGCCGCGGCCACGCCCACCAGCGCCAGCAGCACGAAACCTGCCAGCAGGATGGATTCGCGCACCACCTCGCGCACGGCCACGGGCTCGGGCACGTGCGTCGCCAGGCCATCGATGCGCTCACCGAGCTCAAGCAGCGCTGCTGCGAAGCCATGTTGTCGGCGAGCGCCCCCAGGGCCTTCGCGTGCGAGTCCAGGCCCGGCCCGATCCGTGACAGGGACTGGTCCACGCTGAGCACGCGGTCGCTCTCCATCATGATGGCGATCGCGGTCTGCGCCTCCCATCCCACCAGGGTGGAGGTTCGACTCACCAGCCACAGCACCTGCTGCCCAAGCAGGCGCGTCTGCTGCAGCTGACGCGCGGTGTCGTTCAGGCTGCTGAACATGTCGTCACCGCCTGCCTTGAACACCTCCACGCGCGTACCGGTCTGGTCCGCAAGATCGTCCAGTCGGAACAGGCCGGCCATCAGCAGATTCGGATGCGTGTCGAAGAAAGCCTGCACCGCCATGTCGATGCGCGCCAGACGATCGGGCGACAGATACGCCACCGCAAGTTCCCGCACATGCTCCGCCACGGCGCCGTGGGTGTGCGCGCAGTCGAAGTCCTTGAACTCGTCGATGCACGCCGAGCGGTTCTCGCACGATCGCAGCGCCACGCGCGACCACACATACAGGTCCACCAGATCGCCTTCAGGATCGGGCCCCAGCACCAGCGCCCGCGCGTTCGCGGTGGCCTCGTTGCGGATCACGGCGATGGCGGCCAGTTGCCGCCCCGGAATCTTGGCCGCAAACGCCCGCACATACGCCTCCTGGAACTTGGAGGCCACGTAGTCCGCCGTGTCGAGCAGGCGACCGCTCAGCTCCACGGCATCGCGCTTGGGCGTCCTCTGCAGATCCTGCATGCCACCGCCCGCACACGCGGCGATGCAGAGAAGCGCGAGCACGCAGGCACATTGGAGGACGCGGCGAGTCATCGGATGCGAAAGGTACGCGACCAAGGCCCGCGCGTGGCACGCTCACGCGTTCAGCATCAGGTTCAGCGCCAGCAGCACGCCGTTGTGGAATCCATGCGCCACCATGCCCGGCGCCACGCTGCCCGACCATTCCCGCGTGATGCAGAAGCCGATCGACACGCCCGCCAGCGCCGGCACCGCCAGCACGCCCTGCGGATGGATGGCCGCGAAGATGGTTGCGCTGAACAGCATCGCCGCCGTGATGGACAGCCACCGCGGCCAGCCCCAGGTCTGCTGACGCACGTGCCCGTACAGCAGTCCGCGAAACACCGTCTCCTCCACCACCGGCGCCGCCACGCTGGCCGCGAAGAACAGGGCCAACGCCATGCCCACGCTGGCACCCGGCAGCAATTCCTGCACCGGATGGCTGACATCCTGGAAACTGCGACCGCCCAGCACGCCGGCGAGCCACTGTCCGATCAACACGCCAAGCGCCATGAAGGGCAGCGCACTCATGTAGCTGGCCGCGCTCAGGCGCGCCAGACGCCACACGTTGCCGGGCATGCGCAGACCGGTGACGTCGCGCAGATCTCGCCACGACACCCCGCGCCACAGTGGCCAGGCCAGCGCGCCCAGGCTGGCAAAGGTGAGCGCCGCCGACTTCCACGCGCTGCCTGCGGTGGGTGCGTCGTCGCCGACTCGGCCCACCAACACGCGCAACAGAAGGAACAGCAGCATCCAGCAGATGAAGGTTTCGCCAAGCACGCGCTGCAGACCCCGCTCGGCGAGCGCCTGCGGCATGGCCTGCATCGCGCTGCGCACCTTGCCGGTGGCCGCCAGCACGCCAAGCGTGATCACCA
>RFQW01000104.1 GCA_009924765.1 Planctomycetota bacterium
GCGCTTGTCCTTGCCCAGCACGCTGCCGAAGGCCAGGTGCGAGAGTTCGGCGTGCGAGCCGTCGGCGAGGCGATCCCAGCCGATCAGGCGCACGGCGTCGAACACATCCTTGAAGTGGTCGCGTTGTCGCGCATCCACCACATAGATCACGCGGCCACCATCGAGTTCCTGCACGCGAAAGCGCACGGCGGCCAGATCGGTGGTGGCGTACAGGAATCCGCCGTCCGCCTTGCGGATGAGCATGGGTCGCTCGCGGTCGGCGTAGTGCACCACGATGGCGCCGTCGTCCTGCTTCGCCAGGTTCGCCTTCACGAAGGCATCCACAACAGGCCCAAGGCGCTCGCGATAGAAGCTTTCGCCGCGCGAATGATCCGCGGTCAGTTTCACGCCCAGCACGCGGGCGGTTTCAAGGACCTCGGCCATGGTGACGTCGATCAGGCGCTGCCAGTCGGCCACGGTGGCGGCGTCGCCTGACTGCAGTTTCAGCAGCGTGCTCTTGGCGTCGCGCTCGGCGGCCAGCGCGCCTTCGTTCTGCGCCTCGAGTTCCGCGATGCGATGCGGGCCCGCGTGCAGCGCATGCGCCGCCTGCAGTCCGGCCTCGTCCGACTTGGCCTCCATCTGCGCGGCGCGATAGGCGGTGTTCAGGTCATCCAGCGTGAGTCGCGTGAAGTCGCGGCCCTGGCGACGCAGGGAGGCCAGCGTCATGGCGATGGGCAGGCCCCAGTCGCCGAGGTGGTTCTCGCGCCACACCTTGCGGCCAAGTCGTTCATGCAGACGCGCCATCACGTCGCCGATGATCGTGGCGCGCAGGTGACCCACATGCATCTGCTTGGCCACGTTCACGCCGCACAGGTCGATCACCACGGCGTGCGGCAGCGGTGCGGGGGTGATGCCAAGCGCCGGGCTGTCCATGGCGGCCAGCAGTTGGCCCAGCGTGGTGGCGCGCAGCCACACATTGATGAAGCCCGGTCCGGCGATCTCCGTGCGTTCGGCCAGATCGCCCAGTTCCACCGCCTGCTGGATGCGCTGCGCCAGTTCGCGCGGGTTGCATCCGGCGGCCTTCGCCAGCGCCAGCGCCGCGTTGCACTGGAAGTCGCCGTGCTTGGGGTCGGCGCTCGCCTTCACCTGCGGGTCGATGCCGGCGGCATCCGCCCCCGTCACCTTGGAGATGCCGGCGCGGAAGGCCTGTTCAAGCAGCGAAAGCGGGTCGCACGATGCCATGCGCCGAGTCTAGCGAGCGCCGCGACGCGGCTTCAGCAGCGAGCGACCGGAGCGATGCAGGCGATCCATCAGTTTCATGCTGGAGCGCTTCCAGCCATCCGTGTCGTGCAGGCCCGCCGCGGCGATCTGCAGCATGCGCACAAGGCTCTCGAAGTCGTGCATGCTCACGAACTCGCTGCCCACGCGGCCGCGCTTCGCCTTGCCGGACTGCACGCGGTCGATGTCGGTCATGTTGTGGTAGTTGCCAAGAGGCAGGCACAGGCAGGTGCTTTCGAAGCCATGGGCCGCGAAGGCGGTGGCCTCGCACGCACCGCCCGGCATCAGCTTTCGCTGGAAGGTGAAGGTGGCGTCCTTCGTGCGGGCCTGCGTGAACAGCTCGCCCAGCGCGTTGGTGAGTTCCGGCGAGAACACGCTGAGGCGGTCACCCACGCGCAGGATCGCACCGGCGCCGATCGGGCTGTCGTGCGGAAAGCTGCGGCTGTTCTCGAGGCAGATCAGGCGCGCGTTGCGAGGTACCAGGCCATTGCGCGCGGCGTGGATCGCGCCCACGAAGCCCACTTCCTCGGCGCGCGTGAACAGCAGTCCCACATGGCGCGCCTTGGGCATGGCCATGATGCGGTCGAAGGCCACCAGCGCCGCGGCGGCAGCCGCCAGGTCGTCGCAGGCGTGCGTGTGCAGCTGGCCCTTGGTGATTCGAGGGGCGGGCAGGTGCCAGCGCGCGATGTCGCTGACCGCGATGGTGGTCGCCGGCTTCGCCAGCCGCGCCTTCACGCGCTTGTACGGCTTGGCCTTGGCATCGAGGCTGGTGATGGTGGCGCGATGCGGACGATCGTCGCCGTCGATCACGTCGATGGCCGTGCCCACGAAGTACGGATCATGCACGCCGCCACGGAACTCGAGCTCCAGCGTGCGAGCGTCGACGCGACGACGCACCACGAAGGCCGGATGATCGAGGTGGGCGGTGATCAGCAGGGGGCGCACGCCACGCGGGGCGCCGCGCTGGCTGATGAGCAGGTTGCCGCCATCGTCGCGCTGCACGCGAAGCCGCGCCGAGCGCATGAACAGCCAGCCTTCCAGGAACTCGATCACGCGATCTTCCAGTCCGGCGGCCGTTGGAATGCCGGTCAGGGTCAGGGCAAGCTGCTGGTCTTCGTTCGAAAGAGTCATGGCGCGGGAAGGTACCCGGGCACGCCGTGCTTCTACACTGATGGCCTATGCCTCTTTCGCCCATTCCAGAGATCCTGCAGGACCTTCGTGCCGGCAAGGCCGTCGTGATGATCGACGACGAGCAGCGCGAGAACGAGGGCGACTTCGTGGTGGCTGCCGAGCACTGCACGCCCGAGATGGTGAACTTCATGACCCGTGTGGGTGGCGGCTACCTGTGCGTGGCGCTGGATGGCGAGACATGCGATCGCCTGGCGCTGGAACCCGCCGTGGCACGCAACACCAGCCTGCGCGGCACCGCCTTCACGGTGAGTGTGGAGGCGCACGCGCGCCACGGCATCGGCACCGGCGTGAGCGCGAAGGACCGTGCCACCACTATCCAGCTGCTGTCGAAGGCGGGAGCGACCGAGGAGGACTTCGTGAAACCCGGTCACGTGAATCCGCTGCGTGCACGCGATGGCGGCGTGCTGGTGCGCACGGGTCAGACCGAAGGCAGCGTGGACCTGTGTCGGCTCGCGGGGCTGCGACCCGCGGCGGCCATCATCGAGATCGTGAAGCCCGACGGCGAGATGGCGCGCGTGCCCGATCTGGAGGTGATCTGCCGCGAGCACGGCCTGCGCATGTGCAGCGTGGAGCAGGTGATCCATTGGCGACTCGAGCGCGAGGCCATGGTGCAGCGACTGGAGCCGCGCGATGGCGAACTCATTCGCACGCCCGAGGGGGAGTTCCGCCTGTTCGCCTGGCGCACGGCGGTGGACGCGCTGCCGCATCTGGCGCTGACCATGGGTGATGTGGGCCGGCTCGATGCCGCCGGCAACGTGCGTGCGGAGTCGCGGCCCACGCTGGTGCGCATGCATCGGCGCGACATCTTCAGCGACGTGTTCGGCATGGTGCGTGGTTCAGGTGGCGCCGGGCAGGATGAGGTGCGCGCGGCCTTGCGCGCCATCGCCAAGGAAGGCCGCGGTGCGCTGGTGTACCTGCGCAGCGAGGGCAGCGGTTTCGACCTGCCGGGTCGCCTGCAGCAGATCCAGCGAAGCGGCGCGAACGACGTGAACGCACCCGACCTCACGCGCCCGGACGGCATCGGGCGCATCCGATGGACCTGCGCGAGTTCGGCGTGGGCGGGCAGATCCTGCACGACCTTGGCCTGACCAAGCTGCGCCTGCTCACCAACCATCCCAAGGCCACGCTTCCGGGTCTGCACGGCTTCGGCCTGGAGATCGTCGAGCAGGTGGCGATGCGATGAAGTGGGTCGCCGCGGTGATGGCGTGCGTGGTGGTGGGCTGCGCTTCGGCGCAGGTGCCGCCGGTCGCACCCACACAGCCAGTGGCGGCGAGTGCGGACGCGCCCAAGCCCTTCGACACCAGCGATCAACTGCTCGATGCGCTGCAACGCGCCACCGATGGCCTGCATGACTTCCGCGCCAACGTGATCTACGACCGACTGGACGCCATCACCGAGGATCGGGAGCGCCGCATCGGCCGCATCGTGCTGCAGCAGGACGAGAAGGGCGCGCGTCGTTTCGCCATCACCTTCGACCAGTTCATCGACGCGGCGGGTCACGCCTCGCCGCAGCCGCAGCGCTTCACCTTCGCCGATGGCTGGCTGGTGGAGTTCGACGACGCGCGCAAGCAGAGCATCGAGCGGCAGCTGGTGCCCGAAGGCACCAAGCTGGATCCGCTGCGCCTTGGCGAAGGCCCGCTGCCGCTGCCTGTTGGCCAGAAGGCCGACGATGTGCGCCGCCGCTTCACGGTGTCGCTGGCACCCGCACCCGATGCGCCGCTGCTGAAGCGCCTCGAAGGCGTGCAGGGACTGGTGCTGGTGCCGCGCAAGGGCAGCGGCGTGGATGAGGATTTCGAGGAAGTGCGCGTGTGGTACGACCTGCGCACCTTCGCACCGGTCGGCGTGGTGGCCAAGCTGAAGGGCGGCGACACCAAGACCGTGCTGCTGCGCGATGTGGCGGTGAACGCTGGCCTGGACGAGGCCACCGCGAAGCTGCTGCAGACCACGGTGCCCGAAGGCTGGCAGCGCGATGTGCGCCCGTGGCGGAAGTCGCCGGCATGACTCGCGGCGCGCTGGGTGCGTTGGCGATCGCGTGCCTCACGACGGCTGTCGCGAACGCCCAGTTCGTGCCCGGCAGCGCCAAGGTGTCGCGGGCGGTGCAGTCGGCACTTGATGCACCGTCGCTGCGCGAGGACGAGCGACGCGACCTTCGGATCCGCCACGGCCAGTGGATGGATGCCGATCTCGACACGCCGGCGCGCAAGGCGGATGCCGCGCTTCGCACATGGAAGCTTCACGACGCATCACTCGAAGACCCGTCGGTGCCGGTCGAACTTCGTGCCGAGGCGCTGCGCCGTCGCGGTCGCGCGGCCGAGGCCGTGTCGCTGCTCGCTGGCTGTACCTCGCCCGCCGGCGCGCTGGTGCGCGCGCAGTGCCTCGACCTGCTGGGCAAGCCCGCGGATGCTGCCGCTGAACTCGAACCGCTGGAGCGCGCCGCACAGGCCAAGGATGCCGACACCGCAACGCTTCGCAGGGGCGCGCAGGCGGTCATCCTGCTGGGTCGGTTGCAGGCGGTGTCCGCCGATCGCTGGCAGCGCGCCGCGGATTGGCTTGGCGAAGCGCGACAGCGTGATCGGCTGGATCCCGAGGTGCCGCGCATCGAGGGCCAGCTGCTGATCGAGCGCAACAACCGCCCCGAAGGCGTGCCTGCGCTGCAGCAGGCGCTGGAACTGGATCCGCGTGACAGCGACACCTGGTTCGCGCTTGGGCAAGCCGCGTTGGGTGGCTTCGATTTCGATTCGACCGCGCGTGCCAGCGAAGCGCTGCGGCTGCTGAATCCGTCGCATCCACTTGCCGATCTGCTGGACGCCGAGCGCTTCCTGCTGCTTGAGGATGTGGATCGCGCAGATGCCGCGCTGGATGGCCTGCTGGCGCGTGAGCCCGACATGCCGGAGGCGGAGTCATCGCCTCGCTCGCATCGAGCCGAAATTCCACCTTCCGTCTTGACTGTTCTAACGAAGTACATACACTGATCGCATGGTGAAGATCATCCAGCGCGTCGGCAACAGCCGCGGCCTGATCCTGGATCAGGCCACACTCGAGGCACTGCGCCTGAAGCTTGGCAGCAAGGTGCAGCTCACCGTGCGGGATGGCGTGCTCATCGTGAGTCCCGTCGAGAGCGACCGTGCGGATGACGACTCAGTGGACGCCGCCACAGGCAAGGTGCTGTCGAAGCGATCGCGCGTGATGCGCCGGCTCGCCTGATCGACGGGGGCAGCATGTCATCCAAGATCCTGTTTCTCACGACCTCGCAGGTTGAGCGCATCCATGCCGAGGTGATCAGGCAGTTCGGGGGCTCCATGGGCCTGCGTGACCGAGGGCTGTTTGAGTCGGCGTGCGAGATGCCGCGAGCCACCTTTGGCGAGCAGTTCCTGCACGCCACGCCAGCCGCGATGGCTGCCGCGTATCTGTTTCATCTGTGCAGCAACCACCCGTTTGTCGATGGCAACAAGCGTGTTGGTTTGGGTGCTGCGCTGGTCTTCGCAGAGGTGAACGGTTACGAGGTGCGGGCCACGGACGACGAGTTGGAAGAGCTCACACTCGGCGTTGCAAGTGGAAGCGTGTCAAAGGATGAAGTGGCGCGCTTCTTCGCGAAATGCATGCGCAGGACAGGCAGCCGTGGCAGCGGCCGTTCGCGCAAGGGCGAAGACCGCCGCCGCTGAGCGGCCCGCGAATCGCCGCTGGTTAGGATCGCCGCATGCACCAAGCGGATCGCAGGGGGCCGCCGGCCGGCGGCGAAGGTGGGCAAATCCCCGAGTATTTCAAGCACGAAATCGACGCCGCCACGCTGCTCGCGGCGGCGCGGTCGGTGCGCCGCGGTGCGTGGTGGCGCGCGGTGCGGCGAGAGGGTTGGACGCGGGCGCCCGGGGT
>RFQW01000105.1 GCA_009924765.1 Planctomycetota bacterium
GCCGCCGAAGAAGGCCACCACCAGCACCAGCAGGATGCCCAGGCCGCGCGGATCGATCGTGAACGCGTTGCCGAAGAAGTCGAAGTGGATCGTGCCGTCATCCTCGATGGCGCCCTTCGCCTGCGGCGGAGCATCGGCCGCCGACGCCATCACCAGTTTCGCGGGATCGAAGCCCGCGAATGCGGCGCCGGTGGTGGCCGGTGCGGCGCCAGGCTGCGCCTGCACGGCGAGCGGCAGCTCGATCTCTGCGGGCGCGAGGCAGGTGCGTTCGTTGCAGGCTTGCAGCGAAAGCGTGAGCGCGGCCTTCACCGAACCCGTGGCCTTCTTGTCCACGCCGATGCGCGCGTACACCGTGACCGATCCTTCATACACCGCGTAGTCGTTCGGGCCTTCGCCCAGATCGGCCTTCGCCGCCGTGGGTGCTGGCCACTGTGCGCCGCGCAGGTGCAGGGCGCCATCGGTCGGCGCGATCGCCAGCGAGGAGAAGATGGCGCCATCGAACACCGATGCTCCCGGCAACGCCTTCGCCTGCGTCGCGTGGCACCACACGTGCCAGCCCGGCTGGATCGTGAGGCGCACCGCCACCAGCAGGTCGCCGCCCGGCGCCGCGGTCTCTGCGGCCTGCACCAGTTCTGCCTTCACCACGCTCGCGCTGTCGGTGGGCTCGGCCTTGGCGGACTTGGCGCCGATGCCGGGCAGGCCGAAGCCCTTGGCGGGGGCCTGTGCCGACGCGCCCGCAGCGAGCAGCAGGGTGGTTGCGAACAGGGTGATCCAGCGCAGGGCGGGCGTTCCAGACATGCTTCGAGCGTAGCAATCGGCCGTCACGGGCCACAGAACGCGCTTGCATGCGGTGCAGTTGAGAAAAATGCGGATTTCCGCTACAATCCGCCCCCTCCCGATCCTCCGTGTGATCGGGCTCGTCCGCCACTCGAATTCGAACCGAATGCTTCATCGCATGAACATCGCTTCGCCCAACCCCCACGTCCGATGACGCGCCTCCGC
This sequence comes from Planctomycetota bacterium, assembly GCA_009924765.1. GTDB lineage: Bacteria > Planctomycetota > Phycisphaerae > Phycisphaerales > SM1A02 > SYAC01. The sequence continues at coordinate 1,003 of RFQW01000105.1, forward strand.
GTCCAGGTCGTGGTTGGGAATCCCGTCGGCATGCCGACGGTGTTCGAGAGCCGCCATGAGGAGGCCGCGCTGTAGCGGTCCCCATCCAGGCGTCTGGGCCCACCGAAAGGTGCGGTCAGTGGACGGGTCACGCCGCGGCGCCGCGCCGAGCGTGACCCGCGCTCGTTTTCGCGGCCTTCACTTCAGCGTCGGCACATCCAGACATCCAACCATCCCAAGCAAGGCAGGTCACACCATGAACAGCGAAACACTCCGCATCCTCGACAGCATCGCCCGCGACCGCAACATCGACCGCGAGATCCTGATCACCGATCTCGAGCAGGCCATGATCAGCGCCGCGCGCAAGCACTTCAACAGTCTCGATCTGGAGGAGTTCGGTTGTGAGATGGATCGCCTGAACGGTGGCCTGCGCATCTGGCGCAACCTGCCCGAAGGCGGCCAGGAGGAGATCGCGCTGTCGGCCATGGGTCGCATTCCCGCGCAGACCGCCAAGCAGGTGATGATCCAGAAGTTCCGCGAGGAAGAGCGCAACAGCCTGCTCGAGGAGTTCGTGAAGCGTCAGGGCGAACTGGTCACCGGCGCAGCGCAGCGCTACGAGGGCGGCGCCCTGGTGGTGCAGGTCGACCGCGCCGAAGGCTTCATGCCGCGCAGCGAGCAGATTCCCGGCGAGCAGTTCCAGCCCGGTGACCGCGTGCGCTGCCTCATCCTGGATGTGCGCGATGCGGGCCATCAGGTGAAGATCGTGCTCAGCCGCGCGCATCCCGACTTCATCCGCCGGCTCTTCGAGGCGGAAGTGCCCGAGGTTGCCGACCGCGTGATCGAGATCAAGGCCATGAGCCGCGAGCCGGGCTTCCGCACCAAGCTCGCCGTGAGCAGCGTGGACAGCAAGGTGGACGCCGTGGGCGCATGCGTGGGCGTGCGTGGCAGCCGCATCCGCAACATCGTGGACGAGCTCGGTGGCGAGAAGATCGACATCGTGCGCTGGAACGAGAGCAGCCAGGTGCTGATCGCCAACGCGCTGAAGCCCGCCGAGGTGGAGGAAGTGAGCCTGTGCTTCGAGCTGGGCCGCGCCACCATCATCGTGCGCGACGACCAGCTGAGTCTGGCCATCGGTCGCCGTGGCCAGAACGTGCGCCTCGCCGCGCGCCTGACCGGTTGGGACGTGGACATCCTCACGCCCGAGGAATTCAGCAAGGGCCTGGCCACGCTCGAGGAGACCGTGCGTCCGATCGAGGGCGTGACCGACGAGATGCTGGACAAGATGGGCGCCCTCGGCCTGATCAGCGTCTTCGACGTGGAAGAAGTGGGTCCCGAGATGCTGGAAACCGAACTGCAGGCCACGCCCGAGATCGCCGACGCGATCGTGGCGGCATGCAGCGACAAGGCCAAGATCGTCGCCGAGCAGCAGGCCAAGGATCGCGAGGAGGCCGACCGTCTGGCCGCCGAGCAGTCCACCGAAGCCGACGCGCTGCTGAGCGGTGGTTCATCGACAGACGAGGCCTCGGAGGCCGCAGCCGACGACATTCTGGGTGGAGGCGGCTCGCAGGGTTGAACCCCGCGCGCTGACCGGAAGGCAATACAGGAGAAACCGTGAGCAAGATCGCGAAAGTACGAGTCTCGCAGCTGGCCAAGGAGCTTGGCGTCCAGTCCAAGGACATCATCGCTCGGTGCACCACCGAGGGTCTGGATGAAGTGAAGCAGCCGCAGTCCACCGTGTCGGTCGGACTGGCCGAGACGATTCGCGAGTGGTTCGCGGGTGCGGCAAGCGCCGCCGTGGCCGTTGCGGAGGCGCCCGCGAAGGCCGCCGAAGCGATCGCCACCGAAGAAGCGCCGAAGAAGGCGAAGCGCGGCGTGGCCAAGCCCGAGCCCGAGGCGCCGGTCGCTGCGCCCAAGCCTGTGGTGAAGAAGCCTGTGGAGCCCGCGCCTGAAGCCCCGGTGGCAAAGGTGGAGGCACCTGTGGTTGCGGCCCCCGTGGCCGAGCCGAAGCCGATCGCTCCGGTGAAGCCCGTCGCACCAATCGTTGCCTCCACGCAGGTTGTTGCGGCAACCGCGCCCGTGGCACCGCCCGCGCCTGTGCCCGCAGCGCCGCGCACGAACGGTCCCGATGGCAGCGCACCCGCCAAGCCCACCATGCCCACGCCACCGCGTGGTCCCGTGCTGAAGCCTGGCCCGCCGCCGGTGTTCAACGTGCCGTCGCGTCCGAAGGATGTGCGTCCGGTTGGTCCGCGCCTGGAGCAGCCCGTGAAGAGCGCGATGGCTGGCCCCAAGCTCATTCGCGTGGAGCAGCCAGAGAATCTTCCCGCGCCGCGACCGCGCACGGGTCCGCCGATGTCGCGAGGTCCGCGCTTCGGTGGCGCGGGTGCTGGTGCAGGCGCCGGCGCAGGTGCCGGTGCAGGCGGTCCGCCGATGGATCGTGGTCGTGGCACCGGCGATCGTCGCGGTGGTCCGCCGCAGCGCCGAGCCAAGGCAGGCGAAGGCGGCCGTCCCCGTGAAGAGGGCGCCACGGCCGAGCCATGGCGCGCAACGGACATTGCCGAGCGCGAGAACCGTCTCAATCGCGCCGGCGGATTCTTCCGCAGCCACAAGCGCGCGCCCGACAAGCGCGGCATGGGTGGCGCGCAGCAGAAGTCGGCCGGTCCCGCGCAGGGTCCGGTGAAGATTGCCGAGCCGATCCACATCAAGGAACTCAGCGCCGCCACCGGCGTGAAGGCCGGCGACATCCTGAAGAAGCTTTTCCTGCAGGGCACCGTGGCCACCATCAACAGCGTGATCACCGCCGACCAGGCGCTGGAGACCATGCTGGAGTTCGGCGTGGAACTGGAGATCGAGGAGGCCAAGAGCGCCGCCGAGATCATCGAGGCGGGCTTCAAGGAGCGCACCCGCACCGACGAGCGTCCGCGCAGTCCCGTGGTCACCATCATGGGCCACGTCGACCACGGCAAGACCAGCCTGCTCGACCGCATCCGCAACACCAACGTGGCCGCCGGCGAGGCCGGTGGCATCACGCAGGCCACGCGCGCCTTCCAGACGCCGGTGAAGGCCGGCGATCGTGAGCGCGTGGTCACCTTCATCGACACGCCCGGCCACGAGGCCTTCACCAGCATGCGTTCGCGCGGTGCCAAGGTGACCGACGTGGTGGTGCTGGTGGTGGCGGCCGACGACGGCGTGATGCCGCAGACCATCGAGAGCATCAACCACGCGAAGGCGGCCAATGTGCCCATCGTGGTGGCGCTGAACAAGATCGATCGCGCCGAGGCCACCGAGAACAACATCCAGCGCATCTACGGACAGCTGGCTGCGCACGGCCTGAACCCCGTGCCGTGGGGCGGCACCACGGAAGTGGTGAAGACCAGCGCGGTGAAGGACATCGGCATCCAGGAGCTGCTCGATGTGCTCGACTACCAGGCCGATCTGCTGGGCCTGAAGGCCGACTTCAAGGGCATCGCGCAGGGCACCGTGCTCGAGGCGCAGGTGGAAGAGGGTCGCGGCCCCGTGGCGCGCCTGATCGTGCAGGAAGGCCTGCTGAAGCGCGGCGACTTCGTGGTGATCGGCCGCGCCTTCGGACGCGTGCGCGACATCGTGAACGATCGCGGCCAGCGCATCGACGAGGCGGGTCCCAGCACGCCGGTGGCCATCAGCGGCATCGACCTGCTGCCCGACGCGGGCGACAGCTTCTTCTGCACCAAGAGCGTGAAGGAGGCCGAGGAGGCCGCCATCGAGCGTCGTCGCATCGAGCGCGAGCGCGAACTGGCGGCGCCCAAGATCACCCTGGACAACATCTTCGAGCACATGGGCAAGGCCCAGGTGAAGGAGCTGTCGCTGGTGGTGAAGGCCGACGTGCAGGGCAGCGCCGAGGCGCTGCGCAGCGAGCTGGGCAAGATCAAGACCGACGAGGTCGGCGTGAGCGTGAAGCACTGCGCGGTGGGCGGCATCAACGAGAGCGACGTCGCGCTGGCTTCGGCCACCGGCGCCATCATCGTGGGCTTCAACGTGACCAGCAGCGGCAAGGCGCGTTCGCTGGCCGAGCAGAAGAACGTGGAGATCCGTCTCTACGAAGTGATCTACGACCTGGTCGACGACGTCACCAAGGCGACGTCGGGCCTGCTGGCACCCGAGGTGAAGCTGGAGGTGCTGGGCCACGCCGAGGTGCGTCAGGTGTTCAAGATCACCAAGATCGGCATGATCGCCGGTTGCTACGTGACCGACGGCGTCATCGAGCGCAATGCGCAGATCCGCGTCACGCGCGGCGGCATCGTGGTCGAGAAGGACCGTCGCCTCGAGCAGCTCAAGCGCTTCAAGGACGATGCCAAGGAAGTGCGTGCCGGCAACGAGTGCGGCATGAAGATCGTGGGCTACGACGACATCAAGGAAGGCGACGTGCTGGAGTGCTACCGCACCACCACCGTCAGTCGCGTGCTGCCCGAGAAGACCAAGAAATGAAGCGACGCGACGACGATCGGGCACAGGATCATGGCTCCGAGCGCGTGGTGAGCGCGCTGCGACGCGCGCTGCAGCAGGCGCTGGCGCAGGGGCTCAGTGATCCGCGGCTGGATGGCACGCTGGTGAGCGTGGCCAGCGCCAGCATGAGCCCCGATGGTCAGTCGCTGCGCGTGGGCATCTCGGTGCTGCCCGAAACCGCGGGCCCGCGCGCGCTGGGTGCGCTGCGTCACGCCAGCGGTCACCTGAAGGAAGGCATGGCGAAGCACGTGGAGATCCGCCGCATGCCGCGCCTTGAATTCGAACTCGATGACTCCCTGAAACGGCAGGCTGCACTCGACGTGAGCCTGGCCGAGGTCAACCCACCCGCACCGCACGAAGGAACGCCATGACGGCCACTGCCATGAAGAGCGAACTCGCGATCGGAAAATTCAACCAGCTTCTGAAGACCCACGCGGCCACGCCGCCGAAGACGCCCACCGATCTGGTGGAGCTGCTCGTGGAGAGCTTCATGATGGCCGACGCCACCGACGAGCAGGGTCACAATGCCTTCGACAAGCTCATGCGCGGCTCGGTGGACGTGAACGACCTGCGCGCGGCGCTGGTGAAGGAGCAGGTGGGCATGATCGGCGTGCGCTACCCGCTGGGGTGGGATCGCTGCGCGCTGATGCGCCGCACGCTCATGGATCTGTACAAGCGCGAGCACAAGGTGAGCCTGGAGCGCCTGCGCAACGTGCCCAAGCGCGAGGCCAAGACCTACGTCGAGGGCCTGGCCGGCATCACGCCGTTCGTGGCATCGCGCACGCTGCTGCTTGGTCTGGGCATCCACGGCGTGCCCGT
>RFQW01000106.1 GCA_009924765.1 Planctomycetota bacterium
TCGAAGCGCCACAGCATGGGCGTGGCCGCGCCGCCCCAATCCTGCAGATAGCTGGCGCGTGCATGGCGAATGGTGCCAAGGCGCCCTTCCGTGACCAGCTGCCGCACCAGACCGATGGCCGGGCAGCGCCGATAGTTGAACCACACGAAGGTGCGCGCCTTCGAAGCGCGCGCCGCATCACGCATGGCGCGCGCGTGGCCCAGCGATCCCGCCAGCGGCTTTTCGCACGCCACATGCTTGCCCGCCTGCAGCGCCGCGATGGCGATGGGCGCGTGCAGATGGTTCGGCGTGAGTACATCCACCAGATGCACCTTCGGGTCGCGCACCAGCGCTTCCCAGGTGGGTGCGGTGGTCGCCACTTCCCAGCGCTCGGCGAATGCGCGAGCGGCCGCGCGATCGCGGCCCGCCACGCACTGCAGTCGCGGATCAGGTCGAAGAAGCATGGCGCCTGACGCCACGCATTGGCGTGCGCGCGACCCATGAACTTGGTGCCCACCAGTCCGATGCCGAGTTCCGTCGTCTTCGAGCCACGCTTCGACTTGCTTGCTGCCATGCCTGCTCCGATGCCGATGCGCCGCGCCGATGGTTGGCTCGCCGCTGCGCGACCATGCACGGCGATTTCCCTATGCTACGGCCAACTTCAGGAGCCCTCGCATGACCAGCACCCACGACCGTCTCGATCGCATCGAACTCGAACTCGCCACGCTTCGACGCAGCCATGCACGGTGGCGCGCCACCGCGATGGCGGCGATCGCGCTGGCGAGCGTGGGTGTGCTCACGGGCCTGGCCGCCGATCCCATCACCAAGCTCATCCGCGCCTCGCGCATCGAGCTGGTGGATGACAACGGCAAGGTGAGCGTGGCGCTGAGCGCCAGCGAACAGGGCGGACAGATCGACATCTGGGCCAAGGGCGGCGCCAACGTGGGTCGCCTGGCGGCCAGCGAATCGGGCGGCGACCTGTCGCTGTGGAACACCGCGGGCAAGCCCGTCACCGGCGTGTATGCCAGTTCGGGCGGCGGCCGCATCGAGGTGTCGCGCGGCGACGGCGAACTGGCGGGCTATCTGGAAGCCACTGCCGACGGCAGCGATCTGGCGCTCAGCCGCGCCGGTAACGAGCAGGCCGCGGCGCGCCTTCGCGTGAACAAGGATGGCTCTGAAGCGCTGCTCGCGAAGGCGGACACCAACACCATCATGATGTTCGCGGCGTGACGCCGAAGGGATCGGGCGTGAGCATCGTGGGTCAGAACGACGCCGAGGTGGCCTACTTCGGCAGCGACCAGAACCGCGCGGGCATGCTGCGCCTTGGCAACGCCGCCGGCAGCACCATGCTGGAAGCTGGCGTGGGTGATCATGGCGGCGAACTGCTGGCCCGCAACACCACCGGTCAGGGCGGCGCGCTGATCGGCAACGGCGACAACGGCGGATTCATGGACATGCGCAACGGCGACGGCAAGGCCGTGGCCAGCCTGGCCGTGCAGCCCAACGGCGGCGGCGTGGCGTCGGTGTGCTACGCCAGCGGACAGGTGGCCGCACTCATGGATCAGGGCAAGGATGAAAGCGGCACCGTGCAGGTGTTCGCGGGCGCCAACCGCATGGCGGCACTTGGTGGCAGCAAGACCGGCGGTCTGCTGAATCTGTTCAACATGAAGGGCAAGGCCGTGTTCGTGGCGGGCAGCGCCAGCGATGGCACCGGTGGCATCCTGAGCGTGCGCAGCGGCGACGGCACGCAGGTGGTGCGCGCCAGCGCCGAGCCCGCGCCCGAGGTGGCCGTGTACAGCAACGATGGTCAGCAGAAGCGCGTGATCAGCGCGCCAACGCCCGGCACGGCAGCGAACGCACCGGCCACGCCTGCACCCTGAGATTTCGGATTCAACGACTCGGCAATCGGCCGCGCCTCACGCCACCGGCGTGAAAGTGATGCCGCTCTGCACGTAGAAGTTCACCATGTCGCCGGCCGTGAACTCGGTGGCCTGCTGGCCATCGAACGGCTCCACCCACATGGGCACCACCACATCGCACAGCAGGCGGTTGCTGGCCTGATCCACGCCGCGCACCACACCCTGCACGATGCGAGGCTGACCCATGATGGGCTCGATGAAACCACCGCCCGCGTCGGCCTTGTGCATGCGCAGCGCCTTGGCGTGAATGTGACCCTTGATGCGCTTGCCGGGGTGCACCGCGGTGGCGCCGCCCTGCGCGAAGCGCAGACGGTATTCGGTGCCGGGAACGGAGATGGTGATCTCGCTGCCGTTGGCCGACTCGAGCACACCACGAACCAGATCGCTTTCAACGCCTTGCATGGGTCGGAATGCTAGCGGATCAAGCGAAACCCTTGCACGCCGCGCGCCGGCGGCGGATTGGGTTGCAGTAGCATCGCCGAAATGCGCCCCACCACCATGCTTGCCGCTCTCTCGCTCGCCGTTGCCAGCACCTTCGCCATCGCCGATGACGACAAGAAGGCCCCCGCAACGCCGCCCGCCGCGGCTGCCGACGCCAAGCCCACCGCGCCCAAGGTCGCCAAGGCACTTGCACCGCTCGCCTTCCTGGAAGGCCGCTGGACGCAGAATCAGGCCAACGGCGCCATGATCGAGGAGCACTGGATGGCCCCGCGCGGCAAAAGCATGGTGGCCACCTTCCGCCGCACGCTGGGCAACGGCGCCACGCCCTTCTACGAGTTCACGCAGATCATGGCCGAGAAGGACATGGTCATCCTGCGCCAGATGCACGTGCACGGCAACTTCGAGCCCGATCCCAAGCGCACCGACCTGATGCGCCTGAAGCTGGACAAGGTGGAGGACAACAGCGCCACCTTCGTGCCGGTGGAAGAGCCGCTGAAGGCGAACGCGCAGGACATGGCCAGCATCAACTACACGCTGAAGGACGCCAACACGCTGGTGCTCACGGTGACGCCGAATGCACCCAAGGATCCGGCCAAGCCCGCGGAGAAGCCGCTGGTGTTCACCATGACGCGCATGCCCTGAGCGGCGCGCGTCAGCCCATCGCCAGGAAGTTGGCCAGCAGCGCCGGACCCGCGTCGGTCATGAAGCTCTCGGGGTGGAACTGCACGCCTTCGAGCGGCTTGGCGCCGGGCGGCGCCTTCCAGCGAAGCCCCATGATCACGCCATCGGCGGTGCGCGCGCTCACCTCGAAATCCGCCGACACCGTGGCCGGATCCACCACCAGCGAGTGGTAGCGCATGGCGGTGAAGGGATTGGGCAAGCCCGCGTACACGCCCTTGCCGTCGTGATGCACCTGACTGGTCTTGCCGTGCATGGGCGCGTCGGCGCGCTGCACCGTCATGCCGTGGCAGTCGCCGATGGTCTGGTGACCAAGGCACACGCCAAGCACCGGAATGCGCCCACGAAAGTGCTGGATCATGCGCGCACTCACCCCCGCCTGCTTGGGCGTGCAGGGCCCGGGCGAGATCACCAGGTGCGTGGGCTTCAGCGCGTCGGCCGCGGCCTCGTCGATGGCGTCGTTGCGCACCACCTCCACGCGAAGGCCCGGGCGCACTTCCTGCATGCGGTGCACCAGGTTCCAGGTGAAGGAGTCGTAGTTGTCGATCAGCAGGACCACGATGGCCCGATGCTAGCCGTCACGCCGCCTCGCGCGTGCCCGCCACGCCGTCGCGCGTCACGATGAACAGCGCGTCGGTGATGGGGTACGGCAGCCGCTTGAAGTCGCGCAGCACGCGCTGCTGCACCTTGTCCACGAATTCGGGCGGGTCGCAGCTGATGGCCACGAACATGTCGCGCGCCGGCGTGGCCACGAAGAAGTCGCCATGCATCTGCGGTGCCAGCGTGCTGTGCAGCGTGTTCAGCAGCAGGCGCGCGGCGTCGTAGCCATCGAGCACGCTCACGATGGCCGCGCGGCCACCGGTCTCGCTTTCCACCAGCTTCACCTTCAGGTCGGGCTGGTAGCGCGCCAGATTCTCGCGGGACAACCGCTCCAGATCGTCGGCATCCACGCCCCAGCGCACCATCTGCTCCACGGTCACGCTCACGGTCACGTCGGGCATGTCCACCACGAACACGATCACCGTGTCGTTCACGAACGGAATGTGCGCCACCTGCGCGCGATCCAGATGCTGGAAGATGCTCAGCGGCTGGATGCGCGGCATGATGCGCGGACGCACCAGCGTGTAGGGCATGGAGGCGTTGCCCATGGCATCGCCTTCCAGCAGCTTCTCGAAGTAGTGGTGCACGATCTCCAGGCCACGCTCGGGCTCGCGGCTCGCGATGCGCCAGAGGTTCTCCAGACCAAGGTGGCGCCCTTCCAGCACCAGGTCCATGGTTCCGGCGATCTCGATGCTGCGATCCGGCCAGCGCGCCACGAACACGCGCTGGACCCAGGCGGCGAACTCATCGGAACTGGTTGGAAATGCGTCGCTCATGCCTTGCCTCCCTGCTTCATCGGCTCCATTACGGGGGAACCCAAGCCGTGCTAACTTCGATTTCAGGAATGGCCCGCCAAGGCCCTTTCCGGAAGATTTATCGGGTTTCGAAGGCCCACCAACCATGCCCCACGCCACGCGCATCCTGGAAGACTTCTTCGGCCACCCTCACCGGCGCCTGCTGCTCATTGGCGGCCCCTGCGTGCTGGAAAGCGACGACATCAACCGCCGCATTGGCCAGACCCTGCGCGAAGCGTGCGCCCGGCTTGGCATCGATTTCTGCTTCAAGGCCAGCTTCGACAAGGCCAACCGCAGCAGCGGCAAGAGCCATCGCGGCCCGGGCATGCAGGCGGGCCTCGATCGTCTGGCGAAGCTGCGCGAGGAACTCGCCTGCCCCGTCACCAGCGATGTGCACGAACCCGAGCAGTGCCTGCCCGCCGCGAAGGTGCTGGACATGCTGCAGGTGCCCGCGTTCCTGTGCCGCCAGACCGACCTGCTGATGGCCGCCGCCGAGACGGGCCGGCCCGTCAACGTGAAGAAGGGCCAGTTCATGAGCCCGCGCGAGATGCAGAACGTGGTGCGCAAGCTCAGCGAGGGCGGCTGCCGACACATCATGGCCACCGAGCGCGGCACCACCTTTGGCTACAACCGGCTGGTGAACGACTTCATCGGCATCGGCGACATGATGGAGCTGGGCCACCCCGTGTGCTTCGACGTGACGCACAGCACGCAATTGCCTGGCGCCGAGGGCGAACGCACCGGCGGCCGCCCCGAGCGCGCGCCCATGCTGGCCCGCGCCGCGGTGGCCGCGGGCGTGCACGCGATCTTCCTGGAATGCCATCCCACGCCCAGCGCCGCGCTGAGCGACGCCAGCACCATGCAGCCGCTCGATGCGGTGCCTGCCATGCTTGCCTCGCTGGTGGCCATCCGCAAGGCGATGGTCGAGAGCGGCTGCTGGCATGTCTAGAATGGCCCCGCGATGAAATGCGATCACTGCGACAAGCCTGCGGTGGTGCACGAGGTGGTGATCAAGAACGGCACCACCAGTGAGGTGCACCTGTGCGCCGAACATGCGGCGCAGAAGGGCTATCAGGTGCCCACGGCGCCGGTCACGCAGTTGCTTGCGCAGTTCGCCGGACAGATTCCCGCCGTGCAGGTGAGCGCGCGACGCGAGCCCATCGCTGCAGCGCGATGCCCCGGCTGCGGGCTTCCCTTCGCCGACTTCCGCCAGACCGGACTGCTGGGCTGCCCCGCCTGCTACGACGCCTTCATGCCGCAGATCGGCGCGGTGATCGAGCGCGCGCAGGCTGGTGCGGTGCATCATGTGGGCCGAAGTCCACAGCGACTCGAGGGCATGGCCGATCGCGTGGCCCTTCGCAAGCGACTCATGCAGGAACTGGAGACCGCGATCGCCGCCGAACAGTACGAGCGCGCGGCGCGCCTGCGCGACCAGCTGCAGGGACTGGGCGACGTCGGAGGCAAGGCCTGATGCGCCTCAGCGAGGAGAGCGCGGCCGTGCAGGTGGGTCCCGAGGCGGACGTGGTGGTGAGTTCGCGCATCCGCCTGGCGCGCAACGTGGCGGGCTTCCCGTTCGTGGGCCGCTGCAACGACACGCAGCGCAACGAGGTGATCACGCTGGTGGCGCGCGCGCCGCTGGGCCAGAACTTCGGCGCCGGCCTGACCTGGGTGAACATGGCGCAGACCTCGCCGCAGGAACGGCAGCTGATGGTGGAGCGCCACCTGATCTCGCGACACTTCGCCGACAGCACCGTGGCCCGCACCGTGGGCGTGGATGCCGAGGAAAGCCTGAGCGTGATGGTGAACGAGGAAGATCACCTGCGCATCCAGACCATCATGCCGGGATT
>RFQW01000107.1 GCA_009924765.1 Planctomycetota bacterium
AGGGCGTGAGCGAGTGCGGTCTGTTCATCTACAAGTGCGTCAAGGGCGCCGGTTCGCCGGAGAATGACTGCGCTGGTGCGGCGACCTTCATCGATGCGTCGGTGCTGCCGCTCACCTTCGGTTTCGACGCCACCAAGGCCAGCAACGATGGCCCAAACGACGTCAACAACCTCTGCAGCAGCAACACCACCAAGGACGTGTGGTACGTGGTTGGCCCGCTCGCCTACGAAGGCGAACTGCGCGCAACCATGTGCTGCGGCCTTGGCAACACCGGTGACGCCGTGCTGAGCATGTACAACCTCGGCACCGACAGCACCGTCACGGACGGCAGCACGCTGCCCGACATGTACATCGGCTGCCGCGACGACGTGTGCGATGACAACGGCGACGGCACGCTGGATTTCGGCGGTCCCGCCGGCATCACGATGATCGGCGTGAAGAAGGACAACTACTACGCGATCCGCGTGGGTACCTTCCTCGACGCTGGTCAGGATCCGTCGGCTCCCGCCGGCCTGATCGGCAGCCTCACGGTCAGCTTCCGTGCAACCGTGTTCACCAACGGCCTGCAGCAGGCCCTGGCGAAGGCGGACGGCAGCAACGTGAACCTTGGCTGGATCTCGGGTTGGGCGAGCGCGACCAACGTCAAGCGTTGGATGTTCGTGCCCTGCTTCACCACCGAGAGCGCCACCATCAACGGCTTTGACTTCACGGCCTTTGATAGCGGCAACGGTGCAACCGACCAGGTCAACTTCAAGATCATCGCTCGCGACAGCGCGGCGGCGGTCCATGGCCAGTTCGGTCGTCCGTTCGGCAACGGTCTCTTCAGCGCCAGCGCCGTGCTGGCTGAAGGCACCGAGCCCTTCGACATCGCGGCCTTCGCGAACGTCGGTGACCGCTACGGCCAGCGCTTCTTCGTGGATCTGTCCACCCCGTTCGATCTGTCGGCTGGTGACTACTACTTCACCACCTACGCCTCGAACTCGGGCGGTGGTCAGGAGTCGTTCGCATGGCTCAGCTACGGTGTGGACGGCATCCCCGGCCAGATTCTGGACTCGCTGACCAACGCGGGTACCAACCCGGCTGGCACCACCAAGGTGGGCAATGCGTACGGCTGGCGTGGCATCGGCGCGACCCCTGAGCTCATCGCCTACCAGGTGAATGAGACCAACGGTAGCCCGACCTACGCGGTGCAGTCAGGCGATGCGGCCGGTCTTGAGTACCAGCCTGCCTTCAGCCTGAAGGGTGATCTGGCCAACGCGTGCTTCGGTGACATCGACGGCAGCGGCGTGGTTGACAACGGCGACATCGCGTTCGCCCTGCTCGACTTCGGTCCCTGCCCGAGCTGCCCGTCCGATCTGGACGGCAGTGGCGAGACCGACTTCGGCGACGTCGCGCTGATCCTGCTCAGCACCGGTCCTTGCTTCTGAAGCACGGCCGACTGAGTCACTGACACTGATTCGGGTACACACCCCCCCGGCCTTGCGCCGGGGGGGTTCTTCTTTTTGCGGCGGGCGATTTTGCGCAACCTTCGAGGAAATTGTTGTTCCTGCATGGGATCGCGTGCAGAATGACCGAGTGACGGAAGTCACCGCGGGCGCGCCGCGCGGAACCTTGCACACTTTCAACCGATCAGGAAACACCGCATGCACCGATTCATCGCCAGCCTGTCCGCCATCGCTGTTGCCAGTCTGTGTTCCACGTCTGCCATGGCGCAGTCGTGCGACTTGGACTCCAGTGCGTCGGCAGGACTGGTGGACACGGGTTTCAATCAGGCGATCGCGAAGGACGGCAACGGCGGTTGGTACACCAGCGCCGATCCGGTGACGGGCAAGTACCCGTTCATGGAGGCGGGTACGCGCAGCGTGGGCGGCAGCTTTCGCGTGACGGGCCTGATCGGCAACTACCAGGGAAGCACCGGCACCAACTACCGCGATCTGGACTTTGTGCGCTTCAAGGTGACGCAGCCGTGCTACGTGGTGGCCACGCTGTCGGTGGGTCGCGATGTGGGCGGGTTCGTGATTCCGTTCCAGTCGGGTGAGCGCAGCGAGCTGTCGGTGTACACCGGCAATGTGGAGACCGCCGCAACCGCGAAGCTGGTCTCCGACAGCAACGACACCGACGGTTGTCCGCATGTGGCCGACTATCGCTTTGCCGACGGCTCCACGCAGTCCAAGGTTCCGGTCGCGGCCGGTGATGTGCTGTTGATCGCCACCACCGCAAGCAACGCCGCCGGCAGCACCGCGTACAACGGCCCGCTGCACCACCGCAAGCAACGCCGCCGGCAGCACCGCGTACAACGGCCCGCTGGTGTACGGCCTGAATGTGCAGCTTTTGCCGCTTGATTTCGCTTCCTGTGGCACCGCCACCAACAACTGCATCACCACCAGCTCGGGCGGCGGATGCAGCGACACCGCATGCTGCGACGCGGTGTGCGGCCTCAGCCCCGAGTGCTGCGTGGTGGCATGGGATTCGGACTGCGTGCAGACGGGCGTGTCGCAGTGCGGCAACTTCATCTACACCTGCGAGCCGGGCGTGTCGAACGACTGTGCCCTGACGCCGGAAGTGATCGATGTGACGGCCACGCCGCTCACGGTCAGCTTTGACAACACCAACGCGAACACCGACGGCCCCAACGACATCAACATGCTGTGCTCGACGCTGACGGCCAAGGATGTGTGGTACCAGATCGGTCCCATGCCGGCCGATGCCGACGTGACCATCAGCATGTGCGGCCTTGGCAACGTGGGCGACTCGGTGATCACCACCTACAACCTGGGCGCCGTGTCAGGCCTGGATGTGGGCCAGACGCTGCCGTCGCTGTTCCGCGGTTGCCGCGACGATGCCTGTGACGACAACGCCGACGGCATTATCGATGCGGGCGGCCCCTCGGAGTACACCATGGTGAACGTGGTGAAGGACCACAGCTATCTGGTGCGCGTGGGCAGCTATCTGGAGCCGGGCCAGGATGCGGCCAGCGCGCCCGCGATCCAGGGCGACATCCGCTTCAACGTCCGCTACACGCTGTGGAACAGCGGTCGTCAGCGTTCTGTCATTCGCACGGCCGACAGCAGCACGACCAACCTGCCGCTGAGCACCGGATATCGGTCCTCGTCCGAGCCCGACTACATGCTGGCCACGCCGATCAAGATCAACAACGACTGCACGGTGGATGGCATCGAGTTCTGCGCCACCACGGTGGTGCCCAGCGGCGCCTCCGCGATCGCGGACCGCGTGAAGTGGGTCATCTTCACCCGCAACGACAGCAGCAACGGCTGGATGGGCGCATGGTCCAGCACGGTGGTGGCCGAGGGTGAACTGGTGTTCGACAGCACCAAGTACGCCAACATCAGCTCCGATGCAGGCAAGCGCTACTTCCTTGATCTGCCGACGCCCGTGGCGTTGACGGCGGGGGCCTACTACGTGGGTCTGCGCGGCGTGAAGAGCGGCAGCAGCACGGGCGGTCTGGGCTTCTATGTGTATGGCCAGGACGCGATCGAGCAGTTCAACCCCACCAACAACCGTCCCTGCTACTGGAACTGCAAGAACTACGCGGGTGCCCCGGGCACCTGGGTGGTCACCACCGCCGCTTCCACGCCCACCTACCGCGTGCAGACGGGCGATCGCACCAATGTGCTGTATCAGGTGCCGGTGAAGCTGAAGGGCCAGGTCACGCCCAGCGCGGTGTGTTTCGGCGACATCGACCTGAGCGGCGTGGTTGACAACGGCGACATCGCGTTCGCCCTGCTCGACTTCGGTCCCTGCCCGGACTGCTCGTCCGATTTGGACGGCAGCGGCGAGACCGACTTCGGCGACGTCGCGCTGATCCTGCTCAGCACCGGTCCTTGCGAGTGAACTGACTGTTGTTAAAAACGCAGAATTGAGAACAACCCCCGGACGGCTCCGGGGGTTGTTTCTTCCTTTAATTGCGCCAAACGCGAGATTTCACTTTGCTCAAGCCAAGTCCTGAGCCATTTTGACCGAAGTCTCACGGAGCGCAGGGCTTCGCCTGCGACCTAAGTCGGCACGCATCGACCCATTTCTGACTCCTCTCAAACACCTTGGAGAACCACTGATGTCCGCAATGCTCCGCAGTTTCCTGTGTTCCGCCGCCGTCCTCGGCATGTCCGGCATGGCCTTTGGCCAGTGTGACCTGTCGACCTCGCCAAGCAACCCGGCGTATGTGGACACCACCTTCGACAACTCCACGGTGGCTGACGCCAACGGCGGCTGGAACGTGACGCCCGCAGTGTTCGGCGAAATGGGTTCGCATGCCATCGGCGACACGGTGATCTTCAACGGCGTGGTGGGCGCCTACACCCCCACGGGCGGCACCTCGGCAAGCAGCCGCGATCTGGACTGGCTGCGCATGAGCGTTTCACAGCCGTGCTACATCGCCGTCACGCTGTCGATGGGTCGCGATGTGGGTGGATTCAAGGTGCCGTTCGCGTCGCCTGACCAGAGCTACATCTCGATCTACAGCGGTTCGGTGCAGGCCTCGGCCAAGTCGCTGAGTTACGGCTACGACACCGATGGCTGCCCGCACAACCCCGTTGTGAAGCTGCCCAACGGCACCCAGGCGGGCAAGATTCCGCTGCCAGCGGGTGATGCCACCTTCGTGGTGACCACGCCGTTCAACCCCACCGGCACCACGCAGTACAACGGTCCCATCTACTACTCGCTGAAGGTGGAAGTGCTTGCGCTGGACAATGGTCAGTGCGGCACCGCCACCAACGACTGCGTGACGGCCAGCGGCACGGGCGGCTGCAGTGACGCCACCTGCTGCGACACCGTGTGCGGCTTCAATCCCGAGTGCTGCAACGTGGCCTGGGATGCGGCCTGCATCAACTACGGCGTGACGCAGTGCGGCAACTTCGTGTTCCGCTGCAACGCACCCGTTGCCGAGAACGACTGCCTCACCGGCGCGGCCCCCGTGGACGTTTCGGGTGGCGCGATCACCTTCGGCTTCGACAACACCGGCGCCAACACCGACGGCCCGAACAACGTGAACACGCAGTGCAGCAGCAACTCGGCCCGCGACATCTGGTAGCTGCCCACCGACGGTGACCTGAAGGTGACCATGTGCGGTCAGGGCAATGTGGGCGACTCCGTGGTGTGCATGTACGACCTTGGCACCGACAGCTCGGTGACCGATCCCACCTCGCTGCAGAGCAAGTACATCGGCTGCCGCGATGACAGTTGCGACGACAACGCCGACGGCAGCACCGATTCGGGTGGCCCCTCGGCCATCAACATGGTGGGCGTGCTGAAGGATCACTACATCCTGATCCGCCTGGGCACCTTCCTGGGTGCGGGCGAGGATCCTGCCACGGCCCCCGCGCTGCAGCCTGGCAGCATCACGGTGTCCTTCCGCAGCGGCATGTATGACAACGGCCGCCAGAAGGCCGTGAAGAAGGTGGCCGACGGCAGCCTGGTGAATCTGTACTTCAGCAGCGGCTACGTCTCGTCGACCAGCCCCAGCTACGTGATGGCACAGCCCTTCACGCTGGCGCTCGGTGGCAGCGTGGATGGTTTCGAGTTCGTGGGAACCAGCACGGTGCCCACGGGCGCGGTGGTGGCTGACCAGCTGCACTGGGCCGTGTACAGCCGCGGTTCGACCTGGCTGAGCAGCTTCGGCGCCGCATCGGGCGAGAACCTGGTTGCCGAAGGCACCACCTCGTTCAACCCGGCCTCGTACAGCAACATCAACTCGGACTACGGCCGTCGCTACTTCATCGATCTGGCGACGCCGGTCAACCTGTTCGCGGGCGACTACTACTTCACCATCAAGCCCGAGAAGTCGGGTGCCACCAACGGCGCGTTCGGCATCTTCTACTACGCCGCCAACGGCATCCCGCAGCAGAGTCCGACCAGCTTCCGTCCGGCCTACTGGGCCAGCCTGAACTGGCCCACGACCACCTTCGGTCGCTACGCCGCCACCGCCACCCCGACCTATGTGGTGCAGACCGGCGACAATGTGGACAAGTTCTACAAGCCGGCCCTGCGCCTGAAGGGCGTGGTCAGCGCGTGCTTCGGCGACATCGACGGCAGCGGCGTGGTGGACAACGGCGACATCGCGTTCGCCCTGCTCGACTTCGGTCCCTGCCTGAGCTGCCCGTCCGATCTGGACGGCAGTGGCGAGACCGACTTCGGCGACGTCGCGCTGATCCTGCTCAGCACTGGCCCGTGCTGATTCGCGGCCTGCGCCCCG
>RFQW01000108.1 GCA_009924765.1 Planctomycetota bacterium
TCGCGCGGCACGCTGGTCACCTTCGAGATCGACTCGCGCATCGACCTGTATGACAACGCCAAGATCGCCCGCGCCAGCTCGATGCTCGGCGGCGACGTGCAGCTGGTGATCCTTGAAACGGGCCTCGATCATTCGGTGGAACAGCGCGGCGTTCCCACCATGACGCGCGAGGAACTGCCCGAAGGATCGGTGCTGATCGCCAGCAGCCCCGCAGGCGGTGCCGTGGCGCTGCTGGGCTCGCGTCTGGCCGCACGGGTCAGCATGCTTCCCGACCAGATCGACGAACTGCGCCAGACGATCGAGAAGCGCATGATGCCCGACCTCAGGGCCCAGAGCGCGCCGCTGCAGGCAAACTTCCTGGCGACACGCGACATGATCGTGAAGGATCGCGAAACCTGGAGCTCGCCCATGGATCAGGCGTCCGCCTCCATGAAGCGGCTGCAGGCGCGACTGGCCGCCGACAGCGTGATCGCGCGCGACATCGAGCAGGGCTGGACGCGTGCCAAACCCATCTACGACGCGATGGCGAGCGATCTGGCCACGCTCAAGCAGCGCATCGACGAAGATGTGGAGCCTCGCGCCACACGGCTGTGGGAGCAGGCAACCGAGGAATGGAAGCGCGTGCAGCGGCTCGGCGGCCAGATCGACGCGGCAGGCCGCGGCGCCTACGCCGCCTACGGCGAATTCATGGCCGACAACTCGCTCATGGGCGGACAGATCAGCCGCGCCTTCGACGATCTGCTTGGATTGCTGCTGAAGGCGCTTGTGGGCAAGCCCGGCGAGGATGGCATGGCGCGTCTGCAGCGCTACGAGGCCGCCTCGCGACTGGTCTTGTGCACCGACGAACTGCGACGCGCCAACGATGCGCTGCAGCAGCTTGCCGACAGCGTGCAGCCCGTCGATGCGGACATGGCGAAGCGCATCCGCGAGGACGCCGCCAAGGCTGTGGTGCAGTTCCGCGCCGCCGTGGAGCGACTCGCCGCGCCCACGCAGCAACCCTGACATGACCGACTTCGGCGACCCGCGCCTTGCCCCCTACCGCGACGCGCGTGATGCCGACCTGCGCGGCGCGCACGGCCTGTTTCTGGTGGAAAGCGCCCGCTGCGTGGCGCGATTCCTGCGGGCCTGTGAACGCGGACCGTGGAAGCCCGTCAGCGCGCTGCTGGCCCCCGAGCACATGGCTGCCATCGCGCCGCTGGCCACGCGCGTAGGCTGCCCGGTGTTCGAAGCCGACATGGAGTCGATCGCCGCACACAGCGGCTACCGCTTTCATCACGGTGCACTGGCGCTGGGCCAGCACGCGCAGGGCCCACCGCTGCAGGATCTGCTTGCCGCTCTTCCACCCGGCTCCGCCAGCGTGCTGGTGGCCGACGGCGTGGTGCACGTGGACAACATCGGTGCGCTGTTCCGAAACGCCGCCTGTCTGGGCGCCTCCGCCGTGGTGCTTGGCCCCGGCTGCGCCGATCCGCTTGGCCGCAAGTGCATCCGCATCAGCATGGGTCGTGTGTTCGGCGTGCCGTTCGCCACGGTGCCCGATGCGGGCGCGGCGCTGGCGCAGCTGAAGCACGCCGGGTTCCAGTGCGTGGCCGTGGAGCAATCCCCCACCTCGATCGCGCTGCATGACTGGAAGCCACCGCAGCGCGTGGCGTTGCTCGTTGGTGCCGAAGGTCGCGGCGTGCAGCCTGCGCTGCTGCAAGCGTGCGATGCGTGCGTGGAGATCGCCAGCAGCCTCGACCCGCTTGCGGGCGACGGCGATGGCCCCCCAAGCCTCAACGTGTCGACGGCTTCAGCGATCGTCCTGCATGAACTGCGGCGCAGCGGCGCTCATGCCCGCTCCGCGTGAAGCGGTCTCGCCCTCGGCGGCCGAAGGCTTCTCTTCCTTCAGTCGTTCCACGCGGGCACCGAGCGCGTTCAGCGTCTCCTCCATGCGGTGATAGCCGCGGTCGAGGTGGTACACGCGGTTCACGATCGTCTCGCCTTCCGCAGCCAGGCCCGCAAGCACCAGGCTGGCGCTTGCACGCAGGTCGCTCGCCATCACCGGTGCACCGATCAGCTTGTGACCGCCGGCCACCACCACGGTGGAGCCCTGACGGTACAGCTGCGCGCCCATGCGCATCAGTTCGGCCACGTGCATGAAGCGCTCGGGATAGATCTTCTCGGTGATCACGCTGTTGCCCTCGGCCACGCACACCAGCGCCATCATCTGCGCCTGCAGGTCGGTGGGGAAACCGGGGTGCGGCTGCGTGGTGATGGTGGTGGGCTTCAGGTTGCGCTCGCTGGTCACGCGCACGGTGCAGCGCATCGGATCGTCGCCCGACACGCGGTCCACATGCACGCCGATCTCGCGGAAATGCTGGATGGTGGCCAGCAGCGCGTCGTAGGGGAAATCATCCAGCGTCACGTCGCCGTTGGTGATGGCCGCGGCCACCGCGTAGGTGCCGGCCACGATGCGGTCGGGCATCACCACGTGGTCGATGCCGCCCAGCTCATCCACGCCATCGATCACCAGTCGCGGCGAGCCGGCGCCCTGGATGCGCGCACCCATGGCGTTCAGCATGTTGGCCAGTTCCACGATCTCGGGCTCGCAGGCCGCGCACTCGATCACGGTGCGGCCCTTGGCCAGCGTGGCGGCGCTCATCACGTTGGCGGTGCCCAGCACGGTGCTGCCGAAGGGGCCACCCAGGAACACGGTGTCGCCCTTCAGGCGATCGGCGCTGGCGATGATGTCGCCGCCGCGCAGTTCGATCTTGGCGCCCAGGGCCTCCAGGCCGCGCAGGTGCAGATCCACCGGACGGTGGCCGAAGGCGCAGCCGCCCGGCATGCTCACGATGGCGCGACGACGGCGGGCCAGCATGGGTCCCAGCACGCAGATGCTGGCGCGCATGGTGCGCACGATGTCGTAGCGCGCATGCACCCGGTTCTCGTCCATGCTCTGCAGGCTCACGCCGCTGGCGGCGGGCTTCACGTCCACGCCCATCTCGGCCAGCAGTCGGCCCATGTTGGCGATGTCCGCCAGGGGCTTGATGTTTCGCAGTGTCACCGGCTGGTCGGTCAGCAGGCAGGTGGCCATCAAGGGCAGCGCGGCGTTCTTGGCGCCCTCGATGCGGGTGCGTCCTGAGAGTCGGCGGCCACCTTCAATGCGGAAGAAATCCATGCTTCGTTTCCTTGCGGTTCCTGAGGAAAATCGGATCGGAACCCATCCATCGGCCAGCCGAGCTCGGGAAGGACACAATCCTGCCTCGGGTCCCTACGATACCGCCCGTGAGCAACGTCCTTGAAGTCGTGGGTGAACCAAAATTGCCCGAAGTGAAGATGCATCTGATCCCTCCCACGGCTCCGGCCGAGGGCACGGTTCTCAGCAATGAACTCTGCCTGAAGGGGCGATCCGCCAGCTTCGTGCGGCATGTCTGCATCGACATCGGCAACACCCCCATGGCCGGCCAGTTCCGCGCCGGCCAGAGCTTTGGCGTGGTGCCCTCGGGCGTGGATGCCACCGGCAAGCCCCACAAGGTGCGCCTGTACTCGATCGCCAGCCCCAGCTGGGGCGAGGATGGCCACGGCAAGGTGCTGGCCACCACCCCCAAGCGCCTGATCTCCGAGCGCAGCCCGCAGAAGGCCGGCGACGACCCGCACGATCACAGCCTGTTCCTTGGCCTGTGCAGCAACTATGTGTGCGACCTGAAGCCGGGCGACCCGCTCGCCGTCACCGGCCCCGCCGGCAAGCGCTTCCTGCTGCCCGAAGACCCCGCGAAGCACGACTACCTGTTCTTGGCCACGGGCACCGGCATCGCCCCCTTCCGCGGCATGATCATGGAACTGCTGCAGGGCCCGCCCGAGGGCAGCCCATGGAAGGCCAACTGGAAGCGCTGCGAAAGCCGCATCGAACTGGTGATGGGCAGCCCCTACACCACCGACCTGCTGTACGACGGCCTGTTCCGCGATCTGGCCGCCAAGCACTCCAACTTCACCTACCACCCGGTGATCAGCCGCGAGACGCGCACCGACGGCGGCAAGGGCGAGTACGCGCACCAGTTCATCGAGCGCCGCCTCGGCGACCGCTACGACGCCATGCTGCGCAGTCCGCGCACGCTGATCTACGTGTGCGGTCTGGCCGGCATGCAGATGGGCCTGTTCCGCATCCTGGGCGAGAAGGGCCTGGCGAACGGCTACCTCACCGTGGACGAGTCGATCGCCGGCGTGCCCGCGAGCGAGTGGACCGACGAGCACCTGAAGCGCAAGGTTCGCCCCACGCATCGGTGCATGATCGAGGTGTACTGAGCGGGGCTTGCGAGCGCGGTCAGCTTGGGCAGGCGCCGAAGTCGAGCAGCATCAGGGCCAGGTCAGCCGTATCCACCCAGCCATTGCCGTCCTGGTCGCTCTCGCAACCAATGCAGCTGCCGAAATCGAGAAGCACCAACGAAAGGTCGGCGGTGTCGACAAGCCCGTTGCCATCCAGGTCAGAAGGACACGGCCTGCACGAAGGGTGACCCTCGCAGCAATCCGGCACGCCGTTGAAATCCGCGTCCGGCAGTTCTCCTCGCATGATCTGGCCCATATCCACGACGCCGTCACCATTGCAGTCGGCATCGAATTCAACAAGGGTCCAGCCAGGTGACGCGCAATTCCACTGTCCATACGGCACGTCATTCACGTCGCCGAAGTAACTCCAGTCATCGCTCAGATGCAGGAAGTCCTGCTCGCCGTTCTCGCCGGGCACCCCAAGTGCGCACGGACTGTCATCAAACCCATGCGGCAGCGTGAGATCAAACGCCGGGCCAGAAAGCCAAGTCCAGCCCGCCTCGGTTGTCAACGATCCTGATTGTTGGAAACCACCCACATTCACCAACGTGCCTCGCTGCTGAAAGGCAGAGCGAATCCACGCATGCTCAGTTGCCGTCTCGATCGAGGCCAACCTTCCGCCAATCGTGCTCGCCCAGTCGCGGGAGTCCGACCAACGCCGCTGCTGCGTGTCCAGGCGATACCAGTGACCGTTGCCTCCGGCAGAAACTGGCCACTCCACAAGCGTCGCCGCACATGCGCCACCCGACTCACAGCAATCAGGCACGCGGTTGCCATTGGTATCCGCAAGCTGGCCGCGGATGATCTGGCCAAAGTCGACCAATCCATCTCCGTTGCAGTCGGAGGCGTACTCGATGATTGCCCACGAACGGCCTCGAGAGTCCGTGTCGTTCCAACCGCTGGGATAGAGCATAAGGTATCGCTCACAGGTGCAACTTGGCTCTCCCTGCGACCAGGCGACGAACGCCCATGGTTCTCCGGACACCCACTGGAATGCGTTGTTTGTCCCTCGCCTACCCCCGATCACGGCCTGCGTGAACCCACCGTTCTGTGTGGCGATTGAATACACCACACTGCTTTCGGCAGCCGAGGTGACGCTCGCCACATATCCGCGCCGACCCTGGGCGAACGAAAACCAAGACTCCGGCGACAGACTGGGCGACGCGTAGGTCGCCTCATACCAGTGGCCGTTTCCACCCGAGGACGCGGGCCACTCCGTGAATGTCCCTGCACCCGCACAAGGTGAACTGACGGCGAGGCCTGCCGCCAGTGCCCACATCGCGATCATGCAGCAAAATCTCTGCCGCGACACGCTCACGGGCACGACCCGAAGTTGAGCAGCACCAAGGCCAGGTCGGCCGTGTCCACAAAGCCGTTGCCGTCCTGGTCACTCTTGCAACCAGAGCAGCTACCGTAGTCGAGCAGCACCAGAGCGATGTCGGCGCTGTTCACCACGCGGTTGTTGTCAAGATCCGAAGGGCACGGCGGAATGCCCTGTGCAAAGGTGAGCGTGTAGTTGAAGCGACCTGCGGTTTGGGTTGCACCGGTGAAGGTGGAGGTGCCGTTGTTCTTGCCGGCCACCGCAAACTGCATGGTCAACTTGTTGTTGGTCGCGCTATCACCAGTCACTTCGATGGCGAAGCGCCCGATCATCCAGAAGTTGGTCAGGCTCTGGCCAGCGGTGATGCCGTTGCCAGCGATGGTGGTGGTTGCCTTGGCGGTGTTCACGGAGCCGGTACCCGAGTACTGACCAGCCTTGGCGTAGGGGTTGGTGCTGGTGCTTGCGCCGATGCTGGGGTACCAGCCTGCGCCACCGGCCGAGCCATCGATGCGGCCACCGGTCGAG
>RFQW01000109.1 GCA_009924765.1 Planctomycetota bacterium
CCGACCGTGAAGCAGAAGGGATCGCCCAAGGCCGCCACCGACGCGGACGTCGAAAGTGCGCTGGCCATCACCGACGACGACGTGAACCGCATCCGCGTGATGGAGGTGAACTTCGCCCGCCCGCCGCGCATGGACGCCGCGCACGATCTGTGGAAGCGCATCGCGCAGGCCTATGGAACCAACGAAGCCGTGCCGGCGGAAGGCCCGGCGCGTCAGGCGATGGCCAAGTGGAAGGCGCCGCAGCTGCTGCAACTGCTGTTCACGCTGAAGGCGCGCGACCTGTACAACGAGGTGCGCGTGAACGAGGACCCCGAGCACCTGGACCTGTTCCGCCGCAAGGTGCACGACGCGTGGCTGATCCCCAACTGCGCCACCAGCCAATGCCACGGCAGCGGTGCCGCGGGTCTGCGTCTGATCGAGACGAAGGGCCGCAGTCCGCGCGCGGCCTACACGAACCTGCTCACGCTGCTCTCGGCCAAGACCACCGACGGACACCTGCTCGTGGACTTCGACCAGCCCGCGCAGTCGCCGCTGCTGGACATGGCGCGACCGCGCGACAAGGCCACCCGCCCGCACCCCGATGTGCCGGGCTGGAAGGCCTCGCTGACGGACAGCCGCGGCGATCTGCCTGCGGCGGCCGAGGCATGGATCCGCGGCATGCATCGCCCCAAGCCCGACTACGGCGTGAAGATTCCGCAGCCCCCGCCGCCGGTGCAGGCTCCGGAAAATGGTGGCGAACGGTAGTAGACTGCCGCGTCCCATGAGCCTGTCACGCATCGCCTCCGTCATCCTGCTCGCCTCGCTCTCGTTTGCCGCGACGGGTTGCAACCTGGAGCCATCGCCCGCCGTCGAGGCAGGCGCCAAGCTGAAGCAGACCATCGACAAGGCGAGCAAGCTGATGGCCGAGGCGGCCGTGGAGGATCCCGAGGGCAACCGCAAGACAGCCGAGGCGCTTCGCAGCGCTGCCGGCAGCGCCACCGCTCCCGCCGGCGCCACCGCATCGCAGAAGGCCGCCTTCGCCATGGTGAGCAGCCAGCTGCAACGCGAGGCCGGTCGCCTGGACATGGTGGCCGCCGAACGCGCCGTGAGCGAGATGCATCGGCTGACCATGTCGATCCGCACCGCGGCATCCGCGGCGCAGCAGCTGGCCTTCCTGTCCGACATGGCCGGCAAGGGTTCCAGCGAGGCGCGCGAGCAGATCCAGTCGCTGATCGATGCGAAGAAGGTCGAGATCTCTGCGCTGGAGGACGCGATCACCAAGCTCACCGAGGCCAGCGACACGCTGGGCTCCACCACCACGACCAAGTCCGCCGACGCCAAGGCCAAGGAGCTGGAGGCGAACGGCATGCGCTCGAAGGCCGTGGCCAAGGCGGGCATCGATGCCGCATCGGAGTCGATGAAGCAGGCGATCGCGCTGCATGTGGAGGCGGCGCAGGCGCAGATGCAGCTGAATCAGGTGAACGCGGAGCTGCTGTTCTGCAAGGAGCGCCTGATCACGCGGCAGTCGGCCGTGGAGCGCCTGCAGCGCGAACTCACCCAGCTCGACGATTTCGATGCGAGTCGCAAGAGCGCCGCCACCGCGCTGCGCAGCGAGATGGACAAGGAGATGGAGAACGCCAGCGCCGCGGCCAAGGCGCTGCATGCGCTGGCGGACGGCGACGCGAAGGCCCTGCACGAAAGCGCCGCGGAGGCGCTGGAGCGTGCGGCATCGCTGGCGCAGCAGTCGCAGTCGGCACCCGGCGACGCGGGCAAGTCGGCCAAGGCCTCGGCGGCCTCCGCGCAACTGGCGCTGGCGCGCGTGTGCGAGCAGCGTGCGTTGGCCGCGGCGGATGCCGCAGCGGCGTTCGACGCGATGGCAGCACTGGCATCAGGCGGCCCGTGGGGCGGCTACGCGTCGGCATCACGCACCGAGCGCGATCAGGCGGTGGCCAAGGCAAGCGAATCGGTGGAAGCGGCGATCAATGTGCTGCCCGATTCGCAGGATCCGGTGGCCGTGGCGCTGCGCAGCCGCATCGATCAGGCGAAGGTGAACCTGAGCAACATGAAGCCGGCCGCACCCGCCGCCAAGCCCGCCGATTCGGCACCAGCTGCGGAAGCCGCGGCCCCCGCAACAGCCGATGCGCCTGCGGACAAGCCTTCGAATGAGACGCCTGCGGCGGAGCCGGCCCCCGAAACGCCGGCAGCAGAACCTGCGGCCGAGCCGGCGCCCGCACCGGCGCGCTGAGCCGCCGCCCTTCCGCGAACGCGGCCAGACACGAAACCAAGCGCTGTTCAGCGCACTCTGCGTGCGTGGATGCGGAGCGCCGCTCGCTTGAGGCGCCAATAACGACCCCCGTCCCTGTTTGCGGGGTTATGGGTGCGTTGAGGCCGCGAGCTGGCGCACCGAGATCGGCAGCGTTTCGTCGGCTTCGCACGCACGGATGGCCGCGTGCAGACCCTCGTTGCAGCGATCGGCCGACAGACCCGCCGCAAGCAGCAACGCGTTGCGCTTCCAGCTTGCGAGCGATGGACGACGGAGCACCGGAGACAGCGCCTGGAACGCGGCGTCCTCTTCCCGCCATCGAAGCACCGCTTCCAGCGTGAAGTCGCGTTGCAGCGCCGTAGTCGGGCCGCACCGGCGACATGCGCGCCTTCACCGTCCACTGCGAGTGCGGACACGCCTCGATGCATGCGTCGCAGCCGAACAGCCAGTCATCGCTTCGTGCGCGGAACCACGCCGCGGGTTCGCCGTGATGCTCGATGGTGAGATAGCTGATGCAGCGATCAGCCTTGACCTTCCAGGGCTCGATGGCCTGCGTGGGGCACGCATCGATGCAGCGCGTGCAGCTGCCGCAGGGGTCACCGCCTGCCGCTTCGGTGGGCTGCAGGCGCACGGTGGTGACGATGGCGCCGAGCACGATCCAGCTGCCAAGGCCACCCTGCCCGATGATCACCAGCGTGTGCTTGCCGATGCGGCCGATGCCGGCGCGAACCGCGTGCTCGCGCTCGGCGATGGGCGCCGTGTCCACGCACACGCGAAAGCGCTGACCGGGGAAGCGGTTTCGCAGCGATTCGACGATGGGTTCGAGGCGCTCGCGCAGCACCGCGTGGTAGTCGCGGCCCCGCGCGTAGCGCGCAATGCGACCGGCCGGTGTTCCATCCACATTGCGCGCGTCGGGCCGACCATCGCTGTAGCGATCGGCCACGCACACCACCGACTGGGCGCCCGGCACCATCACGCGCGGATCCAGTCGCTCGGCAAGGTGCTCGGCCAGATAGCGCATGTCGCCGTGGTGTCCTGCCGCAAGCCACGCCTGAAACGCGTCGGCACGATCGACCGGCGCCGCATCACACACGCCCACGCGCGCGAACCCTGCCTCACGCAGGCGCTTGAGGATCTCGTTGGTGAGGGCGAGGTCCGGCGCGGCGCTCAACGCAAACCCACCATGCGCGCAAGCGGCGCGATCGGCAGGTCCTCCACCACTCCGTCGGCTTCGGTGATGGCCTGCGCGGCGGCGTAACCGCTTCGCACGGCGCCTTCCATGGTGGCGGGCCAGCCGGTGTCGCACCAGTCACCCGCCAGGAACAGGTTGTCGATGCCGCCGCGCGCATCGGCCTGCGGGCCGGGCCGAAGCGCGGCGAAGCCCGGCGTGGCCGAGAAGGTCGCGCGCTTCTCCTTCACGCTGCGCACTTCGGTTGGCTGCAGACCGGCGGCGGCTGGACATGCCCACGCCACATCGGCGTGCACGCGTGCGGCGATCTCGGGCTCGGCCAGTTCCACCCATGCGTCGGCACCCGAGATGACGGCGTGCACATGCTGCCGCCCCTGCGCATCGAGCCCCTTGTTGAACAGCCACTGCGTGCCGCGGCCCGGCAGCACCAGATGCGGCGTGGTCATCACGGGCGTGGCATAGGTGAGATGCACGCCAAGGATCGGGCTGAAGCGGATCTCATCAAGGCGCTGCAGGCGTCGATCGGCGGCCTTCATGGCATCGGAGCACAGCCGCGAGAGACGCTCGGGCGGAACCGTGCTCACCACGCATGGTGCCTCGAGCAGACCTTCATCGGTCACGACAACGCGCTTGCCATCGAAGGCGATGCCCTGCGCGCTCACGCCAAGGCGCACCTCGCCGCCCACCTTGGCAAGCAGCGCCTCGGCGGGGTCGTACAGCTGCAGCAACGGCACCGCGCTCAGGCCCATGGTGCTGGCGAATCGATGCGACAGGAAGCCTTCCTGGAACACCTGCATGGCGAAGGGTGCATCCACCTGATCGCTGGGCAGGTTGCAGGCGCTCACCACCACCGGCTCCCAGAAGCGGTCGAGCGCGTTGGCCGTCTGACCGGTCTCGCGCAGGAATTCCATGAAGGTGCGGCCGCGCCAGCGCTCGCGACCCGCAAGGCCCATGCGCAGCAAGGCCCACATGGCGCGACCCACGCCGATCTTGTCCCGCACCGACAGGATGCGCATGCGCAGGAACGCGCCCGTGAACTGACCGGGTGCGGGAAGCCAGCTCGCCTTCAGTTCGTCCGGCGCATGCGGAGGATTGGCCCAGTAGGTGATGGGATGCCACGCGATCTGGTCGAGCACGCCAAGCCGACGGTACAGGTCGAGCAGGTTGGTGCAGCAACCCATGGCCACATGCTGACAGTTGTCCAGCATCTGACCCGTGCGCGGATCCACGAAACTCGTGGCGCGGCCGCCAAGTTTCCGGCGCGTCTCGATCACCACGGGACGATGGCCCGCCTCGGCAAGGCGCAGCGCCGTGGCGATGCCCGCGATGCCGCCGCCGATCACCACCACCTGCTTCACTGGCGCACCTCGACCGGCTTCATGCGCGTGGCGCGCCAGGCGATCCACGCCTTGCGGAGACTGGACAGACGCGCGCGGCCCGACACCACGATCCGCGGATTGGCGGCGATCTGGTCCAGGATGCCGCGATAGATCTCGGTCATGGCCCAGAGCGTGGGCAGGCAGGCAGGATCGATCATGCGATCGAGCGGCTCACTGCGCCGATAGTGCTGCCGCGCGCGCTCCACCTGTGCCAGCACGAACTCGCGCGAGCGGTCGGACGGGTCCCATGCGCGCAGCTGCTCGGGGGTGAGCTCGATCGCGGCGTATTCGCGAAGCGGCAGGTAGCACCGGCCGCCGTCGAGATCCTCGCGCAGGTCGCGCAGCACATTGGTGAGCTGAAAGGCGATGCCACGGTCCACCGCAAGCTTCAGTGCCTCGGGATCATGGAACCCCCACACGCGGATGCACACGATGCCGACCGTGCCCGCCACGCGGTAGCAGAAGTCGCGCAGTTCCTCCCAGGTGTCGAAGCGCGCCGCATCCAGGTCGCCCCACTGCCCGGCCAGCATGTCGTGAAACTCGTCGGGCTGCAGGTTGAAGCGACGCACCGCCTCGGCGATGGCAAGCATGGTTGGCTGCGAGGCATCCGGAGACCCCGCGAAGGCGGCATCGGTGTCGGCGCGGAATGCGTGCATGCGCCGCTCGCGCTCGGCACGATCCACGCCCGCCTCGTCCGCCAGATCGTCGGCCTGACGCATCCAGGCGTACACGGCGTACATGGCCCACCGGCGGTCCGGCGGCGTGAGGCGCAGCCCGTAGTGGAAATTCCGCGCACGCAGACGCGTCACTTCCTCGCACTTCGAGATGGCGGCGGAAAGCTGCGCGTTCATGCGCGCACCCCCCTTGCCTGCCACCACGCGCGCGCCACCAGCGTGGCCTTCTGCATGGAACCAAGCCTGGGCCGGCGGATGCAGGTTTCGTAGTTCCAGGCGCGCACCTTGGCCAGCACGGCGCGGCCACCGGCGGCGAACAGTCCCACCACCGGACGCGCCGCGGGCGACAGCGCATGAAGCAACGGATCGCCCGCATCGAACAGCGCCTCGGTCTCGTCGCACAGCACCCCGATCATGTCGCGGTAGGCCTGCAGGAATTCGCGGTCCGGCGCCCACCCCTGCGTGGCGGTGATGCGCAGACGCGCCTCGAAATCGGGAATGTGCTCGGAACGCTCCTGCGGGATGTAGATGCGATCGCGCTCGAGCAGGTCGCGGCGCACATCCTGCCAGTGATTGATCAGTTGCAGTGCGGTGCAGATGGCGTCCGACTGGCGCAGGCTCTCCTCGGTGCGCGTCTCGCCAAGCGTCATCAGCACCAG
>RFQW01000110.1 GCA_009924765.1 Planctomycetota bacterium
CAGCTGCGAGTTGGGCACATAGCTGAAGTAGAAGCGCTTGGTGGTGCCCGGGATCAGCCAGCCCTTGAAACTGCCGCTGCCGTCCACCGGCGGCTGCGCCGCTGGATCGATGAATATGTTGCTGCCTTGCGGCGGCACGGGCACCGAGGCGTTGTCGACCGCGATGTCCGCGTAGGGCGCCTGATCCACCATGGGCGCCACGGCGTTGGCCCAGTAGCGCTGCAGGTCGTTCAGGTTGGTCACCATGTCCTTCGCGTCCTTCAGACCTTCCCAGGGAATCAGGCCCTTGCGATCCGAAGCGAAGTTGCTGTAGCCGATGCCCCACTGACGCAGGTTGCTCATGCTCACGCTGGCCCGCGCGCGTGCGCGGAACGAGCCGATGGCAGGCAGCATGAGTCCGAGCAGCAGGGCGATGACGGCGATCACCACCAGCAACTCGACCAGCGTGAAACCCGAGCGCGACCGGATGTGCTTTTGCATCACTGGCAGGGGCCCGTGCTGAGCAGGATGAGCGCGATGTCGCCGAAGTCCGTATCGCCGTTGCCGTCGAGATCGCTGGTGCAGCCGCCGCAGGGCCCATAGTCGAGCAGCGCAACGGCCACGTCGCCGGAGCCCACCGAGCCGTCGCCATCCAGGTCGCCGAAGCACACCACGACACATGCAGGCAGGCCGCTGAAATCCTGCGTGCGCACCACGCCGTCGTCGGGGCACACCGCCCAGGTGTTGGCCTTGCCGAAGGTGCTGTTCACGCCAGTGTCATCCAGAGCCGAGCAACCCGTGATGCGCCCCGACGGATTGTCGGTCAGGCGGCACACATCCGTGCCGTCCACGCCGCCGCGGTAGTAGCCCAGGCTGCCTTCGCCGGACGAGGGCAGGATCACGTTTCCGTTCGCGTCCTTCACCGTCATCACCCAGTTGTCGTTGCTGGTGGTGAAGCTGCCGAAGGTGGCGCCGGCCTTGGTGCTGGTGCTGCTGGCCACCACCGCCGTGTCGCGGCTGTAGATGTTGATCCAGTTGTCCCCGGTCGTGGCGTCCAGATTCAGGTCGGTGTTGCGACCGCCCGACGCCTGGTTCTTCTCGATCACCGTGATGATGGTGCCGGCGGGCAGCGAGGCCAGGGCCTCCACATCGGAACGCAGTGTGATCACGCCGCTGTTGCCGCCGCTCTTGTTCTCGCGCCACTCGATGCGGGCGCCGCGCAGGTCCACGCCGCACACGGCGGTGACCATCTCGAACCAGTTGCCGCCGTTGCCGAGCGTGCGACCGAAGAACGGATCGGCCGCGCGGCCGCCATTGCCGTCCAGCGTGGCCGTTCCGCCGTTCAGGTAGCTGGTGCTCGAAACGGCGTTGTACTCGTTCAGCAGCATGGGCACGCCGCTGGCGCACTCGGCAAGCACCGGTGCGCGCATTTGCGCGAAGAAATCGCCCTGATTGTTCTTGCAGGTGAGATTGATCGGATCACCCCAGCTGTTGGGACGACCGAAGGTGCTGCTGTCCGAGTCGTCGTACATGCTGGTGTTGCTCACCATGCGCGGGTCGCCCTCCAGGCGGCAGACCTCGGTGCTTGCAACGCCGCCGCCGGCGTAGCCCAGTGCACCCTCGCCACACTCGGGCGTCACCACCTGGCCGGCCGCGTTCACAACCTGCAGCAGCCAGCCATCGTTGCCCACGCTGAAGTTGCCCGGGGCGTCGGTGGCCACATTGGTCACGGTGCTGATCAGGCCGGTGTTGGCCATGGTGTGCACGTTCAACCACCAGTCGCCATTGCATGGATCAAAGGTGAAGTCGTCGTCGTAGCCGGGCTGCGTCTGGCCGGTGGCCTTGAACTCGATCACCGTGAGGATGGTTCCGCGCAGATTCGACCAGCGGCTGTCGTTCGAGAAGGTGATGATGCCCTGGTTCACCATGCTGTCGCCGTACCACAGGTCGGAGCCGTTGGTGGTGAACTTCAGGTTCTCCGCCCAGCGCAGCTTCCAGCCGCGGATGTCCAGGTGGTCCTGCGTCACCACCAGCTCGATCCAGTTGTTCTGGTTGCCGATCACGCGACCGAAGGTGAGGTCACCCGCCACGCCACCCGTGGCATCGGCGGTGGCCGTGCCAGCGTTGAGCCACTTGGTGCTGCCCACAGCGTTGTACTCGTTCATCACCAGGCCGCCCGCGAGCACCGATGAAGCAAGGCAGGTGGTAACGATGGACGCGATGGCGATGGAAGCCGTGTGCTGCATGATCTTGCTCCAATTGGGTTTGTGGCGTTCCCGACGAAGGGGCCGAGGACGACGAGAGGTGCAACAGTTTCCCCTGAAGTACCGGCCGAGGCAATCAAATATGTGTGGGCCTCATGTTCAGAAATCATGTGCATTGTGTGAAGCGGCCTCGCACCCATTTCCGCTTGTGGCACCACAAGTGCCTGTAAAGTGGCCGGATGCAACGCACGCTCGCCCTGACGCTGATTCTTTTGTCCATGCCGTGCGGGGCTCAGGCGCAGACCCCGCCTACCGATCCGCATGCCGGTCACGCCGGCCACGGTGCGCCAGCCGATGCGGGTGCCGCGCCCACCGACCTGGATCCCATGCGCGATGCAGGCGTTCCGGCCGCCAGCCGAGTGCAGGCGCTGGAAGCCAAGGCCAAGGCGGCGAACCAGAGCGTGGCCGCCGCAACATGGCAAGCGATCGAGGCGTGCGACACCTGTCTTGCCGCCAACGACTTGGCGGCCGTGCTGGCCTCACGGCCCGCAATCGAAGTGAAGCCACTCGAGCCTGCGTTGGTCGCCAAGTCGAAGGACACCGCCAACACGCGCGCACGCGCCGCAGCGGCCCGCGCACTTCTGGCGCTGCCCGCCGATCAGCAGCCTGCCGAAGCGAAGGCGTTGCAGCCCACCATGCTGAAGACCACATCGGTTGTGGGTCGCATGTCATGGGATCCGAAGGAGTTTCAGGCGGCTCCCGGTGCACTGGTGTGCATCGAGATGAACAACCCCGACTCCATGCAGCACAACATGCTGCTGGTGGCGCCCGGCGCACTGAGCGAGATCGGCGTGGCCGCGGACAAGCTGGGTGAAGGTCCCGAGGGCAAGCGTCGGCAGTTCGTGCCCGACAGTCCCAAGGTGCTGCAGGTGATGGGTCTGGTGGCGCCCGGTCAGTCGATGCAGCTGTGGTTCTTCGCGCCGGACAAGCCGGGCACCTATCCACTGGTGTGCACCTACCCGGGCCACTGGCGCCTGATGAACGGCAAGCTGAAGGTGAAGTGATCGCCGCGCGTCAGCGGTTGGCTGCGCGTTGTTGGCGCGCGCGTTCCCAGCGCTTGGCGTGTCGCCAGAAGGTGCCCTCGGCGGTACCGAAGGCGATCAACAAGCCTGCGTAGCCATCCAGGATTCCGCCCTTCAGCAGGTATCCGCGAATGAACGCGAAGATGGCGCGCAGCAGCGCGAGCGGAGGTGGCGCGCCGCGCTTGCCTGGCATCTGCGCCGACAGATCGGAGTAGCGCTGCATGGTGTCCACCATGGCGTGCAGCGAGTCGAATGGATGATGCTGCAGCACGCCACGCAGCGCGCCGGTCGTTCCCTTCACCAGCACGCGTTCATGAACCGGATCGGGCGAGAAGCGACCAGCGTTGCGACGGAACAGCCGAACCGGCGTGTCGTTGCGCCAGTCGCCGAACCGGATGGTGCGGCCGAGGAACGTGTTGCGGCGCGTCACCGCGAACGCCGCATGCGAGCCGCCCTGCTTCACGGCCTGCAGCACCGCATCGCGCAGGGCGGGCGTGACGCGCTCATCGCAATCGATGCTGAACACCCAGTCGCCGGTGGCATGATCGAGCGCGACATTCTTCTGTGGGCCAAAGCCCAGCCATGACTGCTCGAACACCTTCTCGGTGAAGCGGCGCGCGATGTGCTGGGTGCCGTCGATGCTGCCCGAATCCACCACCACGATCTCGTCGCAGAACGAGACCGACTGCAGGCACGCCTCGATGTTGGCCGCCTCGTTCTTGCAGATCAGGATGGCGCTGAGTGTGGGCATGAATCAGGCGTGCAGGATGTCGGCCAGCGCCGTGGCGAACGCGTGCACTTCGGCGAAGGTGTTGAAGAAGGGGGCGGCGGGGCTTGCGCGCACCACATCGGGTTCGCGGAAGTCGCACCAGAAGCCGCGTTCATGCAGCTTGGCGGCCACGCCGCGCGCGTCACCTGGAATGCGGATCGACAGCTGGCAGCCGCGCGAACCCACATCCGCCGGCGTGATCACGCTGCAGCGATCCGCCGCCAGCGTGCGAAGCATGAACTCCATGTAGCTGGTCAGTGCCTTGCTCTTCTGGCGCAGCGCGGGCAGACCCGCCTCGTCGAACAGGTTCAGGCTGGCCTTCAGCGGCGCGCTGGAGAGGATCGGTGGGTTGGTCAGCTGCCAACCATCGGCACCCACCGCCGGCACGAAGGTGTCCAGCATGCGCATGCGCTCGCTGATGTCGTTGCCCCACCAGCCCGCGAAGCGCGGTCGCTGCAGGTCATGCGCATGGCGCGCGTGCACGAAGCATCCGGCCAGGCTGCCCGGCCCAGCGTTCAGGTACTTGTAGCTGCACCAGGCGGCGAAGTCGCAGTTCCAGTCGTGCAGGTGCATGGGCACATTGCCCACCGCATGCGCCAGGTCGAAGCCGCAGAACGCGCCAGCCTTGTGCGCGGCCGCGGTGATGGCCTGCATGTCCAGCACCTGTCCCGTGAAGTAGTTCAGTCCACCGATCAGCACCAGCGCCAGCGCATCACCTTCGCGCTCGATGGCTTGCACGAAATCCTGCGTGGTGAAGCACGCCTCGCCGTTGCGTGGCGCCACCTTCACCACATGCTGCGCCGGGTCGAAGCCGCGCACGCACATGTGACTCTCGATGGCGTAGGTGTCGCTTGGAAACGCGCCCGCCTCCATCAGGATGCGCGTGCGCTTGCCTTCGGGTCGCCAGAAGCTGGCCAGCAGCAGGTGCAGGTTCACGCTGAGGCCGTTCATGGCCACGATCTCTTCGGGTGCGCCGCCCACCAGCTTGCCCAGCGGCTCGCGGAACATCTCGTGGTAGTGCACCCACGGGTGCGCGCCCTTGAAGCGCGCCTGCGAGGCATGCGTTCCCCACGCGTCGAGTTCCTGCATCACCAGATCGCGCGTGGCGCGCGGCATGGGTCCGAGCGAGTTGCCCACCAGATAGGTGATCGTGGTGCCGGCCGCGTCGCGGGGCAGTTCAAATCGGTCGCGAAAGCGCGCCAGCGGGTCGATGGAATCAAGATGGGCCGCGAAGCCCGCATCCGCCGAAAATTCGCGGAAAGACAGCTCAAGCGAGGCTGGCGCGGTGGTCATGGGGGCATGGTAGAGCGGATTTCGCTTCGGATTCACGCCTTCAGCCGATACCCTGTGCAGCATGACCACGCTGGCGCCCGTGGAATTCATTCGGCAAGGTTCCGTCGCCACGACGGACCGGCCAACCCCCGAGCAGGCCTTTGCCTGGACGGTGTGGCCTGCCAAGGAGCGCCCCATGCGAACGGTTGCGCTGCTCGCAGGCATGACCGCCTTTGGCGCGATGGCCGGTGTGGCTTTGCACGATGCGGCGTTGGGTGGCGTGGCGGGCCTGGCGCTTGCCGTGTCGGTGCAGCGCTACCTGCTGCCGACCGATCATGTGTTGAACAGCGATGGCATCACGGTGCATGAACCGCTGCGCGTGCGTCGCGTGGCGTGGACCGATGTGCAGGGCGTGATCTGGAAGCACGAGCAGGGATTCCTGCGCGTGTCGCGCGAAGTGTCTGGTCGCGCCGTTGCGCGCACCGATGGCATGCGCGGTTTCACCATCCTGCTCGGCAGCGATCCGGTGGCCGCCGAATCGCGTCGTCAGGCCGTGGACGCGTTCCTTCGCCGTCATGGCTGAACCTGCGGCGTCGAAGAAGGCAGGCTGGCGCGATCGCCTGCGTCACGCCTTTGCCGTGGAACCCGATGGCCCCGTGGAGCCCGATGCGCACGAGCGTGAACTGATCGATGGCGTGCTGCGACGCATCGTGGCGCGCGAGATGGCGGGACCCGCGTCACTGTTCCTTGAAAGTTGGCGCCCGCTTGGCGCGGTGACGGGGCAGGGCATGCATGCGCTCACGCCGTTCGTTGGTGTGCTGAT
>RFQW01000012.1 GCA_009924765.1 Planctomycetota bacterium
TCCACACCCTCCTCGCGCAGCAGGATGTTCTTGAGATAGCGATATTCCCACCGTGGCCAACCATCCACATACAGCACGCGCAGTGGCCGATCCATGAAGATGACCGACACGGGTCGGGCATCGTT
Organism: Planctomycetota bacterium; assembly: GCA_009924765.1. Classification (GTDB taxonomy): domain Bacteria; phylum Planctomycetota; class Phycisphaerae; order Phycisphaerales; family SM1A02; genus SYAC01. The sequence continues at coordinate 126 of RFQW01000012.1, forward strand.
CGAGGCATCCGCGTCCTGTCCTTCAGGTAGCAGCGCCACCTCCCAATCGGCTTCACCGGCCTTGGCTCGATCGCCGGTCAAGGTGACGCGAATGCGTCGATCCTGCCCAGGCTGCTCGGTTCGCTCGTCAAGCACCACACCGGTCAATCGATCGCGAAGCGCGATGCGGACAGGTGCGCTGTCGCCGCTGGTCACGGTGACCTGCACGGGCACGCGATCCTTTGGAAAGGCGCGCTGCGGGAACTCCACTTCGGTGACGGCGCGATCCGCCACGCCGGCTGGATCACCGAGCGGCACCACGAACACGGGAGCCGACTGCGCCTTCAAGCGTCGGATCGTGTCGGCATCGATGGTGTCCTGACTCCGTCCATCCGACAGCAGCACGATGGCGCTGATCGGATGATTGCCAGACTGTCGAAGCACATCCTGCAGCGCCGTGGCCATCAATGTGTGACGTCCTGAGGCTTCGGGTGGTGTGGTTGGATCCGACATGGGCACCGCGCCCGATGACATGGCGAACCATGCGATGTCGTGTTCCTTCTGCAATGCGCTCCACACCGGTTCGCGCAGGATGCCGCGCACACGATCGTCGCGACTGCAACGCGCACCCTGTGCGTCATGCTCATCCTTCACCTGCAGACTCAGGGTGCGGTCCACCACGATCTGCAGTCGATCCTGTTCCACACGCTCGCGCGGCCACTCGATGGCCGGACCCATCAGCAGCCATGCAAGCAACAGAAGGGTGCACAGGCGAAGCGTTCCAAGCGCGCCGCGTGCCATGCGTGAACCGCGCAGTCCCATGTACGACCACCATGCCGACATGATCAGCGCCATCAGCACCAGTACCTGAAGCCATGTCGGCCACGGCCGCTGCAGCACCACATGCCAGGTCTGGTCAACCAGGTTTGGTGGCACATCGAGCCACTCCAGCAGCACCTTGTTCATGCCGTCACCGCCTTGCCGTCAGCCTGCGCGCGCGGGCTTCCGAACCTGGACAGGATGCTTTCCGCAAGCAGGCACAGCATGGCGACACAGAGCAGGGGAAGGGTCCAGGGTGAGTCCAGACCCTGCGCAACCGCGTCCGCATCGCTGGAATCCCCCAACCATCGCCACGAACCGACGCCACGACGCCACGCCTCGATCGACGCATCGTCCACGCGCTCGATGCTGGCGGCGACGGGATCGAGTCGCACCGCGATCCATCGCTCGCGTCCATCTCGCTGCTTCACCTTCCACAGGCCTGGTGCGGGAATGGGTTGGCGCGTGCGTCCCTCCGCGTCGATCTCGATGGTTGGTTGACCGGTTGTCCGCGGCACCAGCAGGCCGTTGCGTGCACTGGAACCAAGCCATGCCACCTCGCCCGTGCGGAAATCCCGCTGGGATGACGCCATCACGCGGCCGGCACGGACCGCCTCCTGGAACAGCGGCACCATGAAGGGCTTCAGCGGCAGATCGGTCCACGACAGTTCGGGCGTGAACGCAAGAACCATCACCAGTCCATGACCTTCGCGTGGATGCGTGATCAGCATCGCGGCATCACCCTGATCGAACGCGAGCGCAATGGTGTCCCGCGATGTGTCCGGAACAAACCGCACGTGCCGCTGCATGCTCACCGGCTCGGCGAGCGCATCCAGCTCGGCACCAAGCAACGCGAAGAATGGTGAGCGTGGTTGACGCGGTGCCAGACGCACCAACGCATCCACCGTGCGATCCTCCACACGCAGCGCAACCCCGACCGATCGATCCAGTTCGGACATCCACGCCTGCGATGAACCATCCGGTGGCGGCATCAGCATGGTCGTGCCACCATCGCGCACAAACTGACCAAGCCACGACCAGCCGGCGGCATCTAGCAGGTCAGGGCGACACACGATCACGGTTTCCGCATCCACGGGTGGTCGCAGCGCGAGCGAGGCTGGATCGATCTCCTGCGGCTGCATGCCGGTCACTTCCAGTGCGCGCTGGATCCATGTGGATGCCGGCATCTGCACCAGATCCATGTCGCCACCGCGTCGACCCACGATGACCACGCGTGGCGTGGTGGTTGGTGGCGCGACCAGCGACATCGAGTCATCCAGTGGCTGGGCGTCGGGTGCCGACTCCAGCTGCATGGTTCCGTCGCTCGAGGACTTCACCACCAGATCGAACTGGTTCTCCGATGCCTGATCCGACCAGCGCACATCGGCTCGACCCAGTGGATCACCTGCGGCGTTGCGAACCACCACGCCATCGGATGCGGGTGTGGTGCCCGTGCGCGCCAGATCCACTCGCCAGCGGCACATCCCTGTTGCCCTGCACTTCACTGGTGCTGCGTCCCACGCGCACGTCGCGGATGAACCTGTTGCCAGGTGCGGCATCAAGAGGACGCGCACTTCGCCATGTCACGTTGCGTGCACGATCAAGCCACGCACCTGGCACGGGTTGATCCGGATCCACGCTGCCTCGACGCCATCCACTCAACACCAGCACATCGCGGCGCTCGGTGATCGCATCCGATGCGGCAGGCAGGCACTGTTCCAGCGCACCACGCAGGTCTCCACGCACGGCATGGGTGCCCAACTGCAGCACCATGGTGCGCGCATGCGCCAGATCACCGGTCGGCTGCATCAGCACGGTGGCCGGTTGTGCCGTCGTGACCAGCGCCACGCGATCCGCCTCGCGCAGCGCATCGATTGCCTGCAATGCCTGCTGCTTCAGGTGATCCAGCATGGTCGAACCGTCCACCAGCCGCTCCGCGCTGGTGGCGCCATCGTCGATCACGATCCATTGATCCCGCGTGACGCGTGATCCACTCCAACCACTCGCCAGGGGGCCCGCCATGGCGGTGCCGATCAGGCCGATGCCCAAGGCCCGCAGTGTGAGCAGCAGCCATCGCTCCAGTCGACGGCGACGACGCACCTTCTCCATGGCCAATCGCAGCAGCATGGTGCTCGGCCACGGCGTCACTCGGGGGCGACGCAGCAGCAGATGCAGCACGATCGGCAGGGCCGCCGCACACAACGCCGCCACCGCCAACCCGGGGTGCAGGAAGTTCATCCACGCCTCCGAGCGCGCCACGCCGCTTCGCGACGACTCAACAGCGCCGCAAGGGGCGGGCCAACGGAATCATGACTGTCCAGACGCAGCACGTCATCGTTGAAGCTGCGCGCAAGGCGTTCCAGTTCGGCATCGAAGTGTTTCAGTTCCTGCAGATAGGCCGCGCGGATCACCTCGGCATCCGCCTCGATGGGCGGCTGTCCCTCCATGTCCTCGAATCGACGGAATCCCTCCAGTGGAAACCGGATCTCCTGACGGTCGAGGATGCGCGCCAGCACCACATCGTGGCCACGGAACCGCGCCTTGGCCAGCGCCTCACGCAATGACTCCATCGGATGCTGAAAGTCGCTCAGGATGAAGATGAGTGAACGCGCGCTGAGCGTGGCCAGCACCTGATCGATCGCGCGCGCCGGTTGCGCCACGCCGCCAATCTTCACGGTGGCGAGCGACTGCACCAGACTGCGCCATTGTCCCTTGGCTCCGCTGCGACGGACCGTGGCGCGCACATCATCCGCGTACACCGTCATGCCCACGCGATCGCGCTGCTCCAGACACAGGTGCGCCAGCGCCACACTGATGGCTGCCGCACAGTCGAACTTGGTCCATTGCAGCGATGTGCGGCCGGCGTCGGTGCCACCCCAACCTGCCTTGCTGCCAAGCGTGCCGAAGCGCATGCTGCTGCTTGCATCGACCAGGATCACCACATCCAGGTTGGTCTCCTGCTCGTAACGTTTCAGATACAGCTTGTCGCTGCGACCGAACACCTTCCAGTCGAGGTGTCGCAGCGATTCACCCGGGGTGTAGGGCCGATGCTCGGCGAACTCCACGGCCTGTCCCTGTCGCGGACTGGCGTGCATGCCGCTGCCAAGTCCATCAACAAGCATGCGCGCGCGCAGTTCGAATGGTGCAAGCTGCGCCAGTGTCTCTGGCGCCAGGTAGGCCTCGGCCCGCAGCGGCGCGCTCACGTGATGAGCCGGTCCAGCGGACGACGATCGGCCGCCGGATCCAGCGGCGTGGCATCGAGCAGGCTCTGAACGATCACTTCACTTGTCACGCCATCGGCTTCGGCGTTGAAGTTGGTCACGATGCGGTGTCGAAGCACGGGCAGGGCGATGGCCTGCAGATGGGCCGGCAACACGTGCGTGTGACCCGACATGAGTGCCTTCGCCTTGGCGGCAAGGATCAGGAACTGGCTGGCGCGCGGACCGGCGCCCCATGCCACGTAGTCCTTCACGATCTTCGGAACATCGGCTGTGGAGTCACCCTCAGCCCGCTCGCCCACGCGCGTGGCTCGAACCAGTCGCAGCGCATATCGCGCCACATGTTCCGCCACCGGCATGCGACGCACGGCCGACTGCACGCGCCCAAGATCCACGGCATCCATCACCGCATCGGGGTGGAACGATGCCTCGCCGGTGGTGCGCGTGATCACCTCAAGCTCCTCGGCCTCGCTTGGATATCCGATGTGAATGTTCATCATGAAGCGATCAAGCTGCGCCTCGGGCAACGGGTAGGTGCCTTCCTGCTCGATCGGATTCTGCGTGGCTAGCACGAAGAACGGACTGGGCAGCCGGTGCGCCACACCACCCACGGTCACCTGGCGCTCCTGCATCGCCTCCAGCAGCGCGGCCTGGGTCTTGGGTGGCGTTCGATTGATCTCGTCCGCCAGCACCAGGTTCGAGAAGATGGGTCCGCGCACGAAGCGCAGTGCGCGCGTGCCGCTGGCTCGATCCTCCTCGATCACTTCCGTTCCGGTGATGTCCGAAGGCATCAGGTCGGGCGTGAACTGGATGCGGCTGAACTGCATGCTGAGCGTGCGCGCAAGGGTGGCGATGAGCAGCGTCTTGGCCAGCCCAGGCACACCTTCAACCACCGCGTGTCCACCGCACAGCAGGGCCAGTAGGGTCTCGTCCAGCACGCGGTTCTGACCCACGATCACCTTGTGCACTTCACGGCGCACCTTCTCCACCGACTGGGTCGCCCAGGCAGCCTCTTCGGCGGTCAATCCTGCGTCCATCGGTGGGGTATCGCTCATGCGGCGAGTATAGAGTTGCCGCGTGCCTGAACTGCCCGAAGTGGAGAGTTTGCGCAGGGATCTGGAGGCCCGGATCCTCGGTGCCCGTGTGGAGCAGTCGCGGTTGCTGCGGCCTGATGTGCTGCACCGATCCGCCGATGCACCAGAGGTGCCGTTGCCCACCGGAAGCGTGGTGAAACGACTGCTTCGACATGGCAAGCAGCTGGTCATCGATACATCGCAGCACGGATGCCTGCTGGTGCACCTTGGCATGAGTGGATCGCTTCGAGTCGTTCCGGATCATGATGCCGGTTCGATCGACCACGAGCGACATGTGCATGCGCGCTGGACGCTGCAAACCACGCAGGGCGCGCTGGTGCATCTTCGTCACCGTGATCCACGACGGTTCGGCTGGCTCGAATCGCATGCGTCCCTGCAGTCGATCCTGGATACCTGCTGGAGCCAGCTTGGCCCCGATGCGCTTGGCGTGGAATCGTCGGCCTTGATCGCGGCGTTCAAGGGTTCGCGACGCGCATTGAAGTCGGCATTGCTCGATCAGGCGGTGACGGCAGGCATCGGAAACATCTATGTCGATGAATCGCTGTTTCGTGCAGGACTGCATCCATGCATGCCGGTGCAGAGACTGAAACCCGATCAGGTGGATCGACTCGCCGTGATCATCCGCAAGGTGCTGCAGCAGGCCGTGGATCGTGGTGGAAGCACCATTCAGGATCACCGCACAGCGGATGGTGGCTGGGGATCGTTCCAGAAACTGCACAAGGTGTATGGACGCGCCGGTCTGCCGTGCACCACCTGCAAGGCGCCCTTGACTTCCAGACTGGTGCAACAACGCATGACCGTGTTCTGCAAGAGCTGCCAGCCACGGCGGCCTGGAAGGCCCTGAGAGGGGCCGGGGCTTCGCGGTACCCATTGGCGCGAACCGGTTGGTCCGATCGATCCAGGTGGCCTTCCCGTGGCTTGTGCACAGCCTGCCTGCGGAGGGCTGATGCTCTGCGCGCAGAACCAGGCAAGTTCAACGCGCTTGGTCAGAAGTGCGGACGTTGATGCACCGTTGGATCGGCTTCTCTTCTGGAGGATGATGGAAGAGTTCTTTTCATCGTCATAGAAGAGAGCCATGTCAGATTGTGGACAACTTCGATTCTCTCACATAAGTCATGTTTGCAGATGGATCTACGGAACAGACATGATGTGCAGAGCCTGTCAATCAAGATCCAGCAACTGTTCGCTGGACACCAGACAACCCCCTCGACCATTCAATGAGCCGCCAGACAACCAACCAAACGGTTTCTGAACCGTTATGCAGCAGGCCGAACGAGACAGGAAATCAACACCACACGTAACCCGGTGTGGCGTGTCGAGGAGTTGTTGATAAGTCCACGAACCGAGCGTCAGGCTTCGTTCGGAGCCGCTTGCAGCACCTGCTGGATGCGATCCACATCCGCCTTCAGGCGCTCATCGCGGGTCTGCTTGGTGTCCACCTGTCGGATCGCATGCAGCACGGTGGTGTGATCGCGACCACCGAGGTAGCCACCGATCTCCTCCAGGCTGTATCGCGTGTGCCGACGAGCGAGCCACATGCACACCTGACGCGGCAATGCAACGCTCTTGTGGCGTCGCTTGCCGAGCAGATCGGTGAGCTTGATGTCGTAGTAGCGCACCACCGCATCCAGGATCGCCTGGATGTTGGGTTGCGGATTGCCGCGTCCCTGCGAAAGAGGATCGCCACCGATGGCTTCCTTGGCGAGTTCAAGATCGATCTCTCGACCCGTTGCCATGGCCAATCCACGCACCTTGGTGAGTGCGCCTTCCAGTTCACGGATGTTCGAGTCGATGCGCGCAGCGACGTAGGCAGGCACATCGTCCGGCATCTGCAGGTTGTGCAGACGCGCCTTGGCCTTCAGGATGTTCACGCGCGTCTCGTAGCAGGGGCGCTCCATGCGAGCCACCAGACCGCTGTTGAAACGGCTCACCAGGCGCTCTTCCAGATCCGGGATCTCGGCCGGCGCGGCGTCGGAACTGAGCACGATCTGCCGACCCGACTGATGCAGCGCATTGAAGGTGTGGAAGAACTCCTCCTGCGTCTGCTCGTGCTTCGACAGGAAGTGGATGTCGTCGATCACCAGCAGATCCACATTGCGGAAGCGGTGACGGAACTCGCCCATGCGACCCGCCTTCACGCAGTCATGGAACGCGTCCATGAAGGTGCTGCAGCTGATGTAGCTGATGCGTGCGGTGGGTTGCTGGCGAAGCAGCTGCTGGCAGATGGCCTGCAGCAGGTGCGTCTTGCCAAGACCCACGCCACCATGCACGAAGAATGGGTTGTAGGCGCGGCCCAGCTTGGAGGCCACCGCCATGGCGGCCGCGTGTGCCAGGCGATTGCCCGGACCCACCACGAAGCCGTCGAATGAATAGTCGGGGCTGAGCACCATCTGCTCATCCAGCATCACGGATGTCTCGTTCATCGAGCCGGAGGCGTGGTTGGTGGTGGGCTGTGGCTGCTCACCACCCAAGCCGTCGGGGCCGATGAAACGCACGGCGAGCAACTGGCCGGTGACCGACTGCACCGCCTCGGTGAAGGCGGCCAGGCAGGTGCGCTGCAGGTACTTCAACCGGACAGGCTCATCCACCAGCAGGCGAAGCACGCCGCGCTCGATCCCCAGCACGGCGATCCGGTCGAACCAGTGCCTGCAGATCTCCGGGTTGTTGCGACGCAGATAGGCGTGCATCGCGGTGTGGAGATCTTCATCCGAAATCGGCATGACCAAGGGGACCTTTCCAGCACAGTGAAACCGACCACCTTTCGGTGGCTGCATGAAAACCCATACACACGGGGACGGAAGACGCAACTGCTCAGTGAACGGAAGTGAATCGCGTCAGCATGTACCGGTGCTGAAGCGGGTCGGGAAAATAGACCGGGACACCGAGGTCGTCAACCGACTTTTCCGATGAAACCAGACAAACAGAAAAACAAGGAAAAGAACGCGATTTCGAACAAATTCAGGACTGCGGGGATTGCGGCGTTTCGGCCGAAGATGAAGCCCCGTGTGCCGCGGCATCCGCAGCACTCTGGCGCTCATATCGCTGCCGATTCGTCCGGTGATCCATGAGCAGGTGCACGCGCTCCGCATGTTCACCCGCCGCCTCCATCAGGCGCTCGCGCGCATACGACATGTTGGTGCGGCGACTCACGTGCACCACAACGATGTTGGGTGCCTTCCAGGTCTGGATCAGGTTCCGGATGTCTTCCACATGCAGGTGCTTGCCCACCTTGGCACGGTCCCGATGCTCCGGATCGAAGAAGGTGCACTCCGTGATCACGATCTGCGCGTTCACGAACTCGTCCCTGAGCAGGAAGGGGCCCATCTCCGTGTCGCCGGTGTAGGCGATCAGGGGGATTTCCATCATCCTGGTGATCTCAGTGCCTGCCGCCTTCAGGTCGCGAAGGCGGTCCTGCGGCAGGCCATGGAACTCGTCCTTCAGCTTGCTGCGCCGTTCCAGCACCACAAATCCAAGGCTGGGGGCGGAATGGCTGACTTCGATGCCGCGCACGAACACGTTGGGGCGGATCTGGAAGTCCACCCCAGGCTCCAGCCCGACGATCTCATGGGGGGTCTTCTGGCGCTCCAGATCGACCCAGGTGGCCATCATGGCCTCCAATGGCTTCACCAGCCGTGGATGGCATAAAACCCTGCCAGTGCCAAGCTTCTGGAAGTTTCGTTGGCTGAACCAGTAGGGCAAGGCCGCCACATGGTCCATATGAGCATGGCTCAGACACACCGTTCCGGCGGTCAGCACCGGTCGGGGGCACAGTCCCACGTCGAATGCGAGATCAAGTTCCGGGACGTGCACCACCGCTTCCTCGCCAGCGACGCTGACGCCTTGGATGCGGTAGGGCGGAATGAAGAGGAAGCCCATCTGCCCCTCGCGGGGCGGCGGCTTTGGAACCATGTCGAATCTCCTGTTGCGGCGCTTTCGCGCGGCAAGGCGTGTGCGAACGGGACATGGTAACGAACCAAATCCATGATGGGCGCATCATTTACGAAAAATCAGCATTCTCCCGGAATTTTGCCTTGGAAATGTCGCATGGAATCCAAAGGTGAGCGATTCCCGGTGTGGGCCGTGGATCTCAGGAGCGCTTCCATCATTGAAACACCCGAAAAACTCGCACCACTGCTCGGCGACTTTCACGACGATCCGGACATGCGCCCCATCGTGGCCATGTTCCTGGGTGAACTGCCAAAGCGCGTGAGGGACTTCGAGGCCGCGTTCGAGACATCCGATCTGCCGCTGTTCCGACGGCTGACACACCAGATGAAGGGTGCCGCCGGTGGCTATGGCTATCCATCGATCACGCAGGCAGCCATCACGCTCGAGCGATGCGTCGACATGAGCGGCGACACGTGGACCCGAACATGTCGCGTGCATCTGGATGCGCTTGTACTGCTGCTCCGCCGTGCCCATGCCGCCGCGGCGCTTCTGCCACACTGAGGCTGCATGTCCGACGAGGCACCATCTCCGCGCCTGCTTGCGATCGATGACTCCGAACTCATCCATCGTCTGCTGCAGGTTCGTCTGCAGGGCGAGCGGCTGGAGTTGCATGGTGCTCTGAGCGCCCAGGAGGGTCTTCAGAAGGCGCGTGAACTGATGCCCGAGGTGATCCTGCTCGACATCGAGCTGGACACCATGGATGGATTCGAGGTGCTGGCGCACCTGAAGTCCGACCCCAAGACGCAGGACATCGCGGTGATCTTCATCAGTGCCGTGAGCGACACCATGGATCGTGTGCGCGGACTGGATCTTGGAGCGGTGGATTTCATCGCCAAGCCGTTCGAGGTTGCCGAACTCAAGGCGCGCGTGCGCAGCGCCTTGCGCATGCAGCACCTGGTGAAGATGCTGGAACATCGCGCACAGATCGACAGCCTGAGTGGGCTGTGGAACCGGCGCTACTTCGATCAGCGTCTGCAGCAGGAATGGAGCGAGGCGCGCCGTCACGGACGATCACTGTCGCTGATCATGTGCGACGTTGACCGCTTCAAGCGGCTGAATGACCAGTTCGGACACCCCTTCGGCGATCAGGTGATCGAACGCGTGGCACAGATCCTGTCCGGTGGTCGCGGCAGCGACATCACCTGTCGATACGGCGGCGAGGAATTCGGCGTGATCCTGCCAAGCACGGCTGCGGATCGTGCGCTGGAAGTGGCGGAACGACACCGCGTGGCGATCGAATCACACACCTGGTCTGGCCACGATGATGTGATCGTGACAAGCAGTTTCGGTGTGGCCGACCTGACGTCGTTGCCGACCGATGCAGGCATGGAACAACTGGTGCAAGCGGCCGACATGGCCCTTTACCGGGCCAAGCAATCCGGTCGAAATCGGGTGGAGCTGGCGACACACCAGCGGCTTGAAGCGACCGATTCCGGCGGGTGACGCACCACGGACATTCCGGATCGCGTGGCTAGCATGCATGCGTGCCAGCGCAGCATGATCAGGCCATCTGCATCCGCCACTGGGACTACTCGGAAACCAGTCAGACCGTCGGGTTGTTCGGGCGCACGCTCGGATGCTTCCGCGGGTTGGCCAAGGGTGCGCGTCGTGAACGCGGAAGCTTCAGTGGTGGTCTGGATCTGCTCACGCGTGGCGAGATCGGCGTGATCCTGAAGCGCGACGGCGAGCTGGCCACGCTCACCGAGTGGGATGTGCAGGAAACCTTCCCACGTCTTCGCGACGACCTGCCGGCCAATCGCGCCGGCTGGTACGCGGCGGATCTGCTTGGGCGAATCCTTCCGCCACTGGATCCACACCCGGCGCTCTTTGATCACACCCTGCTGCTGCTTCGATCACTTGGCAGTGGCGAGGGTGTGGATCGCGCCATGCTGCAATTTCAGTGGAGTCTGCTCGAAGAGTCGGGCTGGCAACCGGATCTCACGGATCCGGATCCGGATGCGCGCACGTTGGCGTTCGATCCGGTGGAGGCGAATCTGTCGCTGGATGATGGAAGGGAGGGTCCATGGCGCGTGCGTCGAGCCACCCTGGTGGCATTGCAGGCCGCCTGCGGTGCGACCACATGGACCGACGACATGGAATCGATCCAGCGTGCCAACAAGCTGTTGGCGGCGCACCTTCGGAATGTGCTGGGCGAGGAACCCGCGACCATGACATGGACATTCGGTCGGTTGCCGGTGGGTGGACAGCGACCCCGACAGCGTGGCCGCGCCTGAACGCTAGAAGAACCGGATGCCGGCTTCGTAGTGACGCAGGACGCCGCGATCATCACGCACGGCGCGGCACCACACGACCATGGCGGGTCGATCGATGCGAACACCCGATGGCTGATATGCGAGCACCAGACCCGTGAGTCCTTCCGGCATCAGGCAACTCACCTCGATGCGTGCGCCATTCTCGCTGACATCCATCGCCGGATAGGCGTGGGGGTGTTCATGCTCGTGGTGCCAGGCGAACAGCAGCGAGCCGGCGGCCGTCAGTCGCGGTCCGTCGCGGCGATCGGCCGCGGAACGGATGGATGGGCGACCGAGGTCGACGCTGATGTCACTGGTTGATCGTCTGATGAAGTCCATACGCCACTCACCATTTGTTCTGGCGGTTGAAATGGACCACCACACGTCCAAACACGGCCAAAATCATGAACAATTCGGTTGGAGTGGCCATCCCGGGCATCCGATAAGGCCACAGTTCCTAGACTTCGAGCCATGTCCGTAGCCGTCAAGACAGCCACCCTTCCCAACGGCCTCACCATTCTTGGTGAGGTGGATCCAGCGGCCCATACCGCCGCAGCGGGCTTCTTCGTGCGCACCGGCGCACGGGATGAACCCACGCCCCTGATGGGTGTGAGTCACTTCCTCGAGCACATGATGTTCAAGGGTTCGCAGAAGCGCGGCGCGCTGCAGGTGAACGAGGACTTCGATCGCATCGGCGCCAGTCACAACGCCTTCACCAGCGGCGAGATGACCTGCTTCCATGCGCATGTGCTGCCCGAGCACCTGCCGGCGGCGGTGGAGATGCTGGCCGACATCCTGCGACCCGCGCTGCGACAGGCCGACTTCGACGAGGAGAAGGGCGTGATCCTGGAGGAGATCGCCATGTACGAGGACAACCCGTTCATGGCGCTGTACGAGCGCATGCTGGAGCACTACTACAAGGGCCACACCATGAGCCACCGGGTGCTTGGCACCAAGGAAAGCATCACGGCGCTCGAGCGCGATGCGATGGCGCACTACTTCAACGACCGTTACGCATCCGACACCATGGCGCTGGCCGTGGCTGGCCGTGTGGACTTCGATGCATTGGTGAAGCAGGTCGCGCAGGTGTGTGGTGCGTGGCCGGGCGGCATGCCGGGCCGTGCGCATCCGGCGTTCAAGCCGACGGCGGCCGATTTCAAGCAGACGATGGCCAACATGAGCCGCGCGTATCTGGGCATGATGATGCCGGCACCCGCGCTGAACGATCCGCGTCGCTACGCCGCGAGTCTGGTTGCGCAGGTGCTGGGTGACACGGAGGGCAGCCGCTTCTACTGGAGTCTGGTGGAGACCGGTCTCGCCGAGGAAGCCACCTGCAACTTCGAGGGTCGAGATGGACTGGGTGAGTACCTGGTGCTGTCGGCGTGCACCAAGGAAGCCGTTCCGGAAGTGAAGGCGAAGCTGCTGCAGGAGATGCAGTCGCTGCCATCCACCCTGGATCAGGCGGAGCTGGATCGCGC
>RFQW01000111.1 GCA_009924765.1 Planctomycetota bacterium
AACCGCCGTGTTCGTCCACCCCTGATTCCACCTGCGGACTTCCCACATGCATGCGAAGGCTGCGACGCTCGCCAACGGGTGCGCGACGCGCGCTGGCGAAGCCTTCGACGGTCATGCCGGTCTGGGCAAGCACCTGCGTCTCGAGCACCAGGCATTCACCCTCGGGCGTCATCGCATCGGGGCCCGCCATGGGGCCGGTGGGCGAACAGTCGAACGCGTCGATGCGGCGCTGCAGTTCGGTGGCCTGCGCGGCGTCGGCCAGCGCCTCGGCCTGCACACGGAACAGCGACCGGCCCGGATGCAGGTTCGCCAGATCCCCTTCGATGAATCGATCGAACAACCCGCGCTGCATGCGTGCGCCGAGCACCGCGTTGAAACCGGCACTCTGCGCGGCGTTCATCCAGAATCCGCGCGTGGTGTCTCGAATGGCCATCACCGCGGCGCGCGGATTGCGCCCCTGCTGCAGCGCCCGAACGGCGCATCGCTCGGCGTGGTCACCGCGCGCCCACAGCGGCACGCTGCCGGCGAAGTCTCCGGCGTCACATCGCTCGCGCGCCTCCCGCTGCCAGTCTGGAAACGGCGTGCCGCGCGAACCGACGAGTTCGTCCAGCAGTTCCTGCCAGCGCTCCTGCGCCAGCAGCATGCCCAGCAGGTGGCCGTTGCGTCGATGACCGAAGCGCTGGAAACCGAACGCATTCGGTGCGCCGCGCGCAGCGAACACCTGCATGGCCTGTTGCACGCGCAGCGCATGCAGCGGATTCACCTGCCGGATGCGGATGGAGAATCGATTGCCTCGCAACTGCCCGGGTCGCAACTTGGCGGTGTGGCGCCTGGCCCACATGAACTCCATGGTTGGGTGCTGCAGCACCGGCGGATCCGGCAGGCCGGGCAGGTGCACCGAAACGGTCTGGCGCGTGACCGCCATCTTGTCCTTCATGCCTGCGTGGCCCACGGCGCGCGCGGGCACGCCGCAGTGGCGTGCGATCACATCCACCATGTCATCGTGGCTCATGCCGGAGCGCTGCACGCCGATGTGCAGGTGCTCGCCCTCGCCACAGGGGTCGATCAACGGCAGCTCGTCCACCAGAAAGTCCTCGGGACGCTGCTTGATCACCCCTCCGATGGGCTGCATGTCGATGAGTCGCTGCGTGAGCAGCGGCGAGAACTGCGTGCTCATGCGCGCGCTCCATCCATGGCAAGACCGTGGCGCTGCTTCACGCGTCGTCATCCTCTTCGTCGGGTTCCTGCTCGGGGCCGATGTCGGGCACGGGCCCCACGCCCGCCGCGGCATCGGCGGCGGCCTGCGCCAGCACCGCCTCGTCGACCAGAATGGGCACGCTCTTGGCCACACCCAGCGCGATCGCGTCGGAGGGTCGCGAATCCACCATCACCTCGCGGCCGCCCTGCTCGATGACCAGCCGTGCGTAGAACGTGCCCTCACGCAAGTCGTGAATCTCGATGCGCCGCAGCGTGCCCCCCAGCGCGTCGAGCAGGTTGGCGAGCAGGTCGTGCGTCTGCGGGCGCGGGATCTCGATGCCCTTCAGGCGGCGCTCGATGGCGAAGGCCTCCGGCAGGCCGATCACGATCGGGAAGGCGCGGCTGCCGCCCACTTCGCTCAATTCGATGATCTGCATGTCGGTCATCTCCCGGATGAAGATGCGCGAGAGTTGCATGGTGACTTGCATGGGACGGCCTCCTGTCAGATGGTAGGAAGACGCAGCCACGGCGGCTGCCCGGCCCCGCTACCATTGTTGGCTTCGATCGCATCCTCATTTCACCGGAGAACAAGCCATGGCCGCCAAGCACCTCTTCACCAGCGAATCCGTCTCGATGGGACACCCCGACAAGCTCGCCGACCAGATCAGCGACGCGGTGCTTGATGCGATGCTCGCGAAGGACCCGGCCAGCCGCGTGGCCTGCGAAACGCTGGTGACCACCGGCACCGCCGTGGTGGCCGGTGAGGTGACCACCAAGGCTCAGATCAATGTGGCCGACATCGTTCGAGCCGCCGTGCTGAAGGCCGGCTACGACTGCCCGAGCAAGGGCTTCGACGGCAAGAGCTGCGGCGTGAACGTGCTGCTGGGCAAGCAAAGCCCCGACATCGCGCGCGGCGTGGGCCGCAAGAAGAAGAAGGCCCAGGGTGCCGGCGACCAGGGCATGATGTTCGGCTTCGCCTGCAACGAGACCAGCGAGTTCATGCCGCTGCCGATCGCGCTCTCGCACGAGCTGGTGAAGCGCCAGGCCGAGGTGCGCGAGAGCGGCACGGTGAAGGGCCTGCGTCCCGACGCCAAGAGCCAGGTCACCGTGGAGTACGACGGCCTGAAGCCCGTGCGCGTGGTGACCGTGGTGCTGAGCACGCAGCACGCGCCCGAATGGAACGGTCCCGCCGGCCAGAAGCGCCTGAAGGCGGAAGTGATCAAGCACATCATCAAGCCGGTGCTCGGCAAGTGGTGGAGCGACAAGATCACGGTGCACGTGAACCCCACCGGACAGTTCGAGATCGGCGGCCCGCACGGCGATTGCGGCCTGACGGGTCGCAAGATCATCGTGGACACCTACGGCGGTCGCGGCCGACACGGCGGCGGCGCCTTCAGCGGCAAGGATCCGAGCAAGGTGGATCGCAGCGCGGCCTACATGTGCCGCTACATCGCCAAGAACATCGTCGCGGCCGGTCTGGCCAACGTGTGCGAGGTGCAGGTGAGCTACGCGATCGGCGTGGCGGAGCCCACCAGCGTGCTGGTGGACACCCAGGGCACCGGTGTGGTGCCCGATGCATGGCTGGCCACGGAGGTGCGCAAGCACTTCGACCTGACCCCCGCGGGCATCATCGACACGCTCGATTTGCTGCGCCCGATCTACAGCCCCACCGCCACGCACGGCCACTTCGGCCGCAAGCCCGGCGAGGGTGGCCCAGGCACCTTCACGTGGGAGCGCATCGACAAGGCGCCCAAGCTGAAGCAGGCCGCCGCGCGCAAGTACCCCAAGAGCTTCACCAAGCCCAAGGCAGCGCGCTGAGCGCACGAACATGAACCCCGGACGCATCGCCGCCTTCGATCGGCTCGCCGATCACGCGGAAGCGTGGCCGCGTCTCGATCCGCCACGAGACGAGTTGCCCGAACTCGATCCGCGCGACGCCGCACTGGCGCGCATGATCGAGCGCCAGGCGGTTCGCCGCTGGCTGACCCTGAAGACGCTGCTTGAACGCCAGCTCACGCGACCGTGGGCGAAGGTGGAGTTTTCGCTGCAGGCGGCGCTGCTCGGCGGCGCGGCGCAGCTGTTCCTGATGGATCGCATTCCCGAGCACGCCGCGGTGGACGAGACCGTGGAGTGGGCGAAGCGGCGTTTGCGACCGGGCGCGGGTGGCATGGTGAACGCCGTGCTGCGTGGCCTGTCGTCGATGCGCGAGGAGCGACTGACGCCCGAGGCGTATGCGGCCTGCGACAAGGAGTCGTGCAATCTGCTGCCGCTGGAAGATGGTGGCGCGTGGCGACTGCGAATGCCGGTGTTCAGCGCCTCACCGCCTGAGCGCCTGGCGCAACGCACGGGCCTGCCCATGCACCTGCTGCTGCGATGGATCAACCGCTTCGGCATGGCCGAGGCGCACGCGCTGGCGCTGCACACGCTGGTGCAGCCTCCGATCTTCGTGCATGGTCTGCCTGCTGGCACCGCGGGTGCGGAAACCGTTGCCGGCGAGCGTGCATGCCTGTGGACAGGCGATCACGCCTCCATGGTGGACCTGTTCTCGGCGCACCCGCTGGCACGCGTGCAGGACATCTCGAGCGCCATGGCCGTGCAGCGCACCGCGCACCTGAAGCCCGCGCTGATCGTGGACGCCTGTGCTGGCCGCGGCACGAAGAGCCTGCAACTGGCGCAACTGCACCCGACGGCCGAAGTGGTGGCCAGCGAGCCCGATGCGCCGCGCCGCGAAAGCCTGCGGGAGACCGCAGATCGCGCCAGGCGTGGCGGCGTGGGTCGTGTCCGCGTGGCCGAGGGCAACGACCTTCGCGACATGCTTGGCAAGGCCGATCTGCTGGTGCTGGATGTGCCCTGCTCGAACACGGGTGTGCTGCCACGACGCGCCGAGGCGGCCCACCGCCTGAGCCCGATGTCGCTGCAATCGCTGGTTTCGCTGCAGCGACAGATCGTGGAGGAGCACCTGCCCCTGCTGAAGCCAGGCGGCGCCCTGCTGTACGCCACCTGCAGTCTGGAGACCGAGGAGAACGAGCGGCAGATCGAATGGCTGACGGCGCGACTGGGCAAGGTCACGCCCTCGATCGAGCGCCGCATGCCTGCGGGCCTTCCAGGGGAACCTGCAGCCACCTACAGGGATGGCTCCTTCGCTGCCCTTTTCGAAGGCGTGATTCCTCGCGCGCAATCGAAGCCAGCCGCGCGGTAACATTGCCCGATCCCGTTTTGGGAACGACCGCATGAACTGCCTCGACGTGCTCAAGCCCGACTGCGTGAAGGTGCCTCTCCTGGCAACGGAGAAGCGTGCTGCCATCGAGGAACTGGTGGATGTGCTCGCTGCAGCCGGTGCGGTGGGTGATGCCGCAGAGTTGAAGGCCGCCGTGTGGGCCCGCGAATCGCAGCGCAGCACCGGCATCGGCGAAGGCCTGGCCATTCCGCACGGCAAGGGCGCGGCGGTGAAGCGACTGGCCATGGCGATCGGCATGCCGACGCAGCCCATCGAATACGACAGCATCGACCGCAAGCCGGTGAAGCTGATCGTGATGCTGGTGAGCCCGCCGGACAAGGTGACCGAGCATGTGCAGGCGCTGGGCCGCCTGAGCCGGCTCATGACCGACCCGGTCTTCCGCGAGAAGACCTACGCCGCGCGCAGTGCCCAGGAACTTTTCGAGCTGTTCCGGAAGGCCGAAACGGCGGGCTGAACCCCATGCCGCGCGACCCCTACGACATCCTGGGCGTTCCGCGCTCCGCCACCCCGGAGCAGATCCGCGAGGCACACCGCAAGCTGGCGAAGAAGTTCCATCCGGATCTGAACAAGACCGCCGAGGCCGGCGCCAAGTTCAAGGAGATCCAGGAGGCCTACGACCTGCTCTCGGATGCGCAGAAGCGCAAGCAGTTCGACCAGTTCGGCCATGCCGGCCCGTCGATGGGTGGCGCACCGGGCGGCGCGCAGGGTGGCTGGGGCAACGTGGACGCCTCCACCTTCGAGGAGATCTTCGGTGACTTCATGGGCGGCGGTGCGCGGCGCGCAGGTGGCCGTCGCGGCGGTGCGCGCGCGGGCGAGGATCTGGAGAGCCGCATCACCGTGGACTTCATGACCGCGGCGCTCGGCGGCGTGCGTCACGTGAGTCTTGAAAGCAACGGCCAGCCCATCAGCCTGGATGTGCGCATTCCGCCGGGCATCGAGAGCGGCGGCGATCTGCGCCTGCGCGGCAAGGGCGGCGAAGGCATGGGCGGCGGACCCGCCGGCGACCTGGTGCTGCACATCTCCGTGGCGCCGCATCCGTGGTTCCGCCGCGAAGGTCTGGATGTTGTCGTGGAGGTGCCGATCTCGATCGCGGAGTGTGCGCTCGGCACCAGCGTGGAAGTGCCGCTGCTCGAGGGCACCGCGACGCTGCGCGTGCCTGCGGGCACGGCCAGCGGCAAGCGACTGCGATTGAAGGGCAAGGGCGTTGCGGCCAAGGGCGAAACCGGCGATCTGTACGCGGTGATCCGCGTGGAAGCGCCCAAGTCGCTCAACGACGAGGATCGCGCGGCGCTGGAGCGCATGAAGTCCACCGAGCCGGATCCGCGCGCGGACGCTCCGTGGAACGCGAAGCGCTGAATCGCCGTCAGCGAACGATCGGCGCCTGCTCGCCGACCTTGCGCAGGCTCACCACATCGGGCAGGTTGCGGAACCAGCCGTCGTAGTCGAGGCCGTAGCCGGCCACGAACAGGTCGTCGATGTCGAAGCCCACGAACTCGCAGCGCGTGGCCATGGCGGCCGGCAGCTTCTTGCGAAGCAGCACACAGGTGCGCACGCTGCCGGCGCCGCGCTCCATCATGTCCTGACGCAGGAAGGTGAGCGTGCGACCGCTGTCCAGAATGTCGTCGACCAGCAGCACGTGCCGACCCTGCACGCTGGGCATCACGCCCTCGATG
>RFQW01000112.1 GCA_009924765.1 Planctomycetota bacterium
CGAGGTTGTGGAGCTGCCGAGCGAGCGCCTGGCGGCGCGCAACTCGATCACCATCTTTGATCTGGAAGGCAGGGCGCCGGCGGGCGTGAAGGTGCGGGGGTGAGCAGCGGCTGGATCAGGCGACCTTGATCAGGCAACCTTGAGGGGAGCCAAGTCACGCTCGCTCATCGTGGGCATGCCCAGCTTTGAAAGCACCTCGTTAATCGCGATGACCGTGACGAGGCGTGGCGTGGTCACCTCGATGCCGATCGGCCGACCATCAGACGCGAAGTCGATCACCAGGCCCGGACCCGCCTCCTCGCAACGCGTTGACGGGGCACCATCGGCGGCGGGCAGGTGCAGATAAGCCGCAATCAGCTCTCCGTGCAGGTAGGAGGCTTCGAGCTCGATGTCCTTGGTCTGCGAGACACCTCTCATTCGTGCAGAGGATACAGCGTGATCATCTCCAAGACCCGCAGCGCCAGATTCGGTTTCATCACGAACCGCCATTGCATGCCCTCCAGAATCGAACATGCAATCCAGGTCTCGCCGTCCGCCTGTGGAGACAGGCTGCGACAGTCCTGAAGTGCGGTGCGAACCACTGTCTCTGAGATGGCTCGCTCACGCATTCGCCTTCGAGCGTGGTTGGTGATTCGAAGGGGATCGTCCCACCAATACGGCCACTGACGATTGATCATCGCTTTCCCACCCCTGCATTCAATTTGCTCCATCAACTCTCTCGAAGCACGGTAACCAAGAGAGAGTCGACGCACGCTCAAAATGGAAAAACTTCCGAAGGATTGTTCCTTAGAACTTCCATCACGTGAGCAACAATCAAGTCATGGGCGTGAAGGTGCGCGGCGCCCGTGCGGGGGTGAGGGTCAAGCGGCCTTGAGGGGCCGAAGGTCACGCTCGGAGACCGGGGGCAGACCCCAAGCGGCGAGCACCAGGTTGATGCGTGCCGCGGTCGCCAGTGGTGGCGCACTGATATCGATGCCAATCGGTCGCCCGTCCGCACCGATATCGACGATCAGCCCGTCACCGGCGTCCTCGCATCGAACAGACCGGCGGGGGTGTGTGGCAGGCAGGTAGAGGTACGCCGCCACCAGCTCGCCCTGGTAGTAGGAGGCCTGCAGTTGCCTGCAGTTGCACGGGATCCGGGGCGGTGCGGCGGGTCACGGAAATGAAGGATACATCGTGACTACGAGAAGTCGGTGTCCCTCGGTGTCCGGTGTCACGATGAATGTCCATGGTCTTCCCTCCAGTCTGCAATTGGCGATCCACGTCGATCGCGGGTGTTGCGGAGCCAGCATTTCGCAATCGTCCAGTGCCGTTCGGACCTCAATTTCCGTGATGGATCGTTCCAGCATGCGCTCAAGGGCATGTGGGGTGAACGCCAACGGATCGTCCCACCAGTTCGGCCAGCGCCGATAGAGCATCGCCTTCCTCCGTGCGTGCCCACTGGTGCTGCTTGAGGGCGCAACCTAGCAGTCATCGATAGCCGTCATCCGGAATCGTGCGGAAGTTCCTGCAGAAAGGTTTGCAACCTCGGATGCGCGGCACTTCCAGACCTTCGCTACCCTGGCTTTCATGACATCGGACGCCGGCCGGGGCTGGGACTCCGACCTCGAGACATTCCGCAATACCGAAGCCCGAGCGATCATCGAGCGGCTGAGCGCATTCGTGCGCGACGCGTCCGAGGCGCAGGTGCGGGCGTGGAAGGATGCCGTGCCCCCGTTGCAGCGCGAGGCCAGCGAGCTGATCGAGCAGGGGGAGCCGGGGGCCGCGACGGACCAGCACACGATTCTCGAATACCAGCTACCTCTCGACTCGCGGCGCCCCGATGTGGTGCTGCTCGTGCATGGCGCCGTAGTGGTGCTTGAACTGAAGGGCAAGGAGGAGGCAACGCAGGCGGATCTGGACCAGGCCGCCGCGTATGCGCGCGATCTGCGCTGCTATCACCGGGATTGCGAACATGTGCCGGTGCATGCGGTGCTCGTTCCGATGCGAATGAAGGGTCGCGCTCCTCGCAGGCAGGGTGTGTTCATCTGCGGCCCCGATGCTCTTGATGACCTGATCTCGCAGCTGGATCGATCGGCGGATCGGCGCCGCATTCCCCGTGACCGATTCCTCGAGGACGAGGCCTATCGCCCGCTGCCGACGCTGGTGCAAGCCGCCCGTGAGCTGTTCCAACACAATGCACTTCGGCGCGTGAAGACGGCTGCGGCTTCCACGGATCCGGCTTGCGAGCGCATTGCGAGCATCATCCGCCATGCCGCTGCCACCAAGTCAAGGCACCTGGTGCTGCTGTCTGGTGTTCCGGGGGCGGGCAAGACGCTGGTTGGCCTCCAGACCGTGCACGCGCACTGGCTCGATGACCTTGCCGTACCGCGCAAGGACGGCAAGCCGACGGTGCCCGCCGTGTTCCTGTCCGGCAACGGACCGCTGGTGGAAGTGCTGCAGTACGAATTGCGTGCCGTCGGTGACGGACGAACCTTCGTTCGGCCCGTGAAGGACTATGTGGAGCGGTACAGCCGACGGGCCGATCTCGTGCCTCCCGAGCACGTGCTGGTATTCGATGAGGCGCAGCGCGCGTGGGATGCGGAGTACGTGCGCCACAAGCACGAGAAGCCCAGCAAGAGCGAGCCCGAGCACTTCATCGAGTTTGCCCAGCGCATTCCCGACTGGTGCGTCGTGGTCGGTCTCATTGGTGGCGGTCAGGAGATCCATGTTGGCGAGGAGGGCGGACTTGGCCAGTGGCGGTCTGCTGTGGAGGGTGCGGGACACGCGCAGGCGTGGTCCGTGCACGCACCCCCGACAATGCGCCCGATCTTTGAGGGCATGCAGGGATCCTTCAACGCCTGCGCGGAGCTCAATCTGGAGCGCGAGCTTCGTTTCCATCTCACCAAGGACGTGCACCGGTTTGTCGCGGGTGTGGTGGATGGTGTGCCAGCGCACGAAAGCCGTCGCGTGGCCGAGACGCTGCTTGCCGGTGGTCTCCAGTTGCGAATCACCCGCGACCTCGCTCGGGCCCAGTCCTATCTGCGAGAGCGGTTCGATGGTGACCCCAACGCGCGGTTCGGTCTCGTCGCCTCGAGTCGCGATCGGGATCTCACGCGCTTTCGCGTCTACAACGACTTTCAGAGCACCAAGCGTGTTCACGCAGGCCCGTGGTACGGCGAGGAAGAATCAGCGCCAGGCCGTCAATCGTGCCGACTGCTGCAGGACTGCATGACCGAGTTCGGCACACAGGGTCTTGAGCTTGATGGTGCACTTCTGGCGTGGGGCACCGACTTCATGATGGAGCGGGGAAGCTGGTCCGATGCGAAGGCGCGCGGCTTCCGCAAGGGCGGCCCACAGCCCCGTGATCGCATGCAGTTGCGCCGAAACGCCTATCGCGTGCTGCTTACCCGCGGTCGCAGTGTGTGCGTGGTCTTCGTGCCCGAGCTCGCTGAGCTCGATGAGACCCATCGGTACCTGGTGGATTCCGGTTTCGTCGAGCTCGCTTGACGAGGCCCAGTGGCCTCCCTTTCACTCCGCACTCATCGGATGCCACACCGTCTTGTATTCCACCGCGCCGCGGAAGGCTTCCGGCCCTTCCCATGCATGCTCGTTGGTGAAGTCGGTCTTCTCAGCGACCACGCGCACGCGCTTCAGGTTGTCGGCGCCCACTTCGCGCAGGCCCGCGGCTTCCTTGTCGTTGGCGCAGGCGATCAGGCCGTCCAGGTCGCGATGCGCGGCGAAGGCGGGCAGCAGTTCCTTGCGCAGACCGGTGATCAGGTTGAACACGCCGGCGGGCACGTCGCTGTTGGGCATGCTTTCGGCCACCAGCAGCGCCGGTAGCGGACGCGATTCGCTGGCCATGCACACCACGGTGTTGCCCGCGCACACGGCCGGCAGCCACAGGCTGAGGAAGCCGAGGAACGATGACGACTCCGGCGCGATCACGCCGATGGTGCCCACCGCCTCGGGGCTGGTGAAGTTGTAGAAGGGCTGCGCCACCGGGTTCTGGTTGCCCAGCACGCTGGTGATCTTGTCGCTCCAGCCCGCGAAGCACACGATGCGATCGATGCCGGCATCCACCTCGGCGCGCGCCTTCTTGGCGCTGGCACCGGTGGTGTCGCGGATGGCCTGCGTCAGTTCAGCTGCGCGGCTCTCCAGCATTTCCGCCAGGCGGTGCAGGATCTGTCCACGCAGATAGGGGGTGGCGGCGCTCCACGAAGGCAACGCTGCGCGCGCAGCTTCCACCGCCTCGCGCGTGTCCTTGCGACTACCGGTGCACAGGTGACCGATCAGTCCGCCATCCACATCACGCAGCGGGTGCGTGCGGCCACTTTCGCCACGCGGGTATGCACCCTTGATGAACAGCTTGTGGGTCTTCAGCACGGTCACGCGATCGTTCTTGGTGTTGCTCATGGGATTGCCTTTCAGTGCGCCATGTACTCGAGCAGGCCGTGGCGACCACCTTCGCGACCGAAGCCGCTCTCCTTCACGCCACCGAAGGGGCTGGCCGCGTCGAACAGGTTGAAGCCGTTGCACCACACCACGCCCGCGCGCAGGCGTCGCGCCACCTCGAACATCTTGGCGCTCTTCTCGGTCCACACGCCGGCGCTCAGGCCATAGGCGCTGTCGTTGGCGCGCGCGATGGCCTCGTCCACGGTGCGGAAGGTCATCAGCGCCACCACCGGACCGAAGATCTCCTCGCGCGCCACGGTATGGCTGGGCTGCACGCCCGCAAGCGCGGTGGGCTTGCACCAGAAACCCTTGGCGGGAATCGTGCCGCTGCATCGCTCCAGCACTTCGGCACCCTCGGTGCGCGCGATCTGCACATAGCGGTTGATCTGGTCGCGCTGCTGCGCGCTGTTGATCGCGCCCACGTCGGTGTTCTTGTCCATGGGGTCGCCCACGCGCAGCTGCTGCATGCGCTGCAGCAGCTTGGCGCGGAACACGTCGGCGATGCTCTCTTCCACCAGCAGTCGGCTGCCTGCGCAGCACACCTGACCCTGGTTGAAGAAGATGCCCTGGATCGCGCCTTCCACGGCCTGATCGATGGCCGCATCGGCGAACACGATGTGCGCGCCCTTGCCGCCAAGCTCCATGGTGAGCCGCACGGATCGACCCGCGCACGCCTTCACGATGGCCTTGCCGACTTCGGTGCTGCCCGTGAAGGCGATCTTGTTGAAGCCCGCGTGACCCGCGACCAGCTTGCCCGTGTCGGGTCCACCCGTGAGGATGTTCACCACGCCGGGGGGCAGATCCACTTCCTGAAAGATCTCCGCAAGGCGCAGCGCCGTCAGCGGCGTGGTCTCGGCGGGCTTCAGCACGCAGGTGTTGCCGCAGGCCAGCGCCGGCGCGATCTTCCATGCGGCCATCATCAGCGGAAAGTTCCACGGAATGATCTGACCGCACACGCCCACCGGCTTCGCCTCGCCGCCACCAGGCATGGCGTAGCGAAGCTTGTCGCACCAACCCGCGTGATGGAAGAAGTGCTTCGCGCTCTCAGGCACGTCGGCGTCGCGGCTTTCCTTGATGGGCTTGCCGTTGTTCAGCGTTTCAAGCACCGCGAACTCGCGGGCGCGCTCCTGCAGACGGCGCGCGATGCGGAACAGGTACTTGGCGCGCTCCTTGCCCGGAAGCCTGGCCCACTTGCGCTGCGCCTTGGTGGCGGCTTCCACAGCGGCGGCCACATCAGCCTTGCCTGCCTCGGCCACGCGCGTCAGCGTCTCCTCGGTGGCGGGATTGATCACCTTCATGAACTTGCCGGACTTCGGCTTCACGAAGGCGCCGCCGATGAACAGGCCATGCTCGGCGGCGATCTCGGGGCGGAAACTCTCCGGCGCGGGCGCGTAGTCCCAGCTGGCCGACGATGGTTGGGTGATCGATGCCACGCGGCACAGGTTATCGCAGGAAATTGCGCATGAACTTTGGACCGACGCCGAAGTCGGAGTACGATCGGGCCATGAGGTCCTTCACGACTGTCATCGAGCGCGACGCCCAGACCGGCCTGTTCATCGGATCCGTGCCCGGCTGGCCCGGGGCCCATTCGCAGGGCGCCACGCTTGAGGAATTGCGCGCCAACCTCGCCGAGGTGGTGGCGATGCTGCTT
>RFQW01000113.1 GCA_009924765.1 Planctomycetota bacterium
CTGATGCGTCGCCACGATGTCACCTTCTCGATCGGCGACGGTCTGCGTCCGGGCGGCCTGGCCGACGCCACCGATCGCGCGCAGCTGGCCGAACTCACCACGCTGGGCGAACTCACCGAGCGCGCGTGGCGACAGGGCGTGCAGGTGATGATCGAGGGCCCGGGCCACGTGCCCTTCGACCAGATCGAGTTCAACATGAAGCTGCAGCGCCGGCTCTGCCACGGTGCGCCGTTCTACGTGCTGGGGCCGCTCGTCACCGACATCTTCCCCGGCTATGACCACATCACCAGCTGCATCGGCGCCACCGCCGCGGGCTATCACGGCGCCAGCATGCTGTGCTACGTCACGCCCAAGGAGCACCTGGGCCTTCCCAAGAAGGACGACGTGAAGCAGGGGTGCATCGCCTACAAGATCGCCGCGCACGCGGCCGATGTGGCGCTCGGCATTCCGGGTTCGCGCGACCGCGACGACGAACTCACCAAGGCCCGCGCCGCGCTGAACTGGGAGAAGCACTTCGAGCTCAGCTTCGACCCAGACACCGCGCGCGCCTACCACGACGAGGATCTCGATGTGGACACCGACTTCTGCGCCATGTGCGGCCACGACTGGTGCAGCGTGCGCATCAGCAAGGAGATCCAGGAGTTCGCCAGCGGCAAGGCCGAGGGCTTCGAGCGCGGCAAGCCCGTGCGCAGCGCGGCGCTCACCGCGGAGCAGCAGGAGATCCTGTCCAAGCGCGGCGTGCTGAGCCCCGACGAGATCCATCGCCTTGCCTCCAAGACCAAGAAGGTGGTGGGTGCCGAGGAAGGCAAGGCCAGTTGTCACTCGGACTATGTGGACCCTGACACCGCGCAAAGTCTGCAGCAGCAGAAGCTGGTGCAGGTGAACGTGGCGCCGGCGTTCAACATCGCGACGGATGATCGTCTGATCTGACGCGGGCCTATCCTCGCGGCATGCGTTCCATCGCCGCCCCGTCATCGTTTCGCACGCTGCGCGCGTGCGTCATCGCCCTCTGTACCTCGGCCATCGCCTCACTGGCCATCGCCGAGCCGCCATCGTCCGTTCCGCTGCAGGCCGGCCCTGAACCGATCCTGTTCACCATCGAGCGCGGAACCGCCGCGCCGGATGGCCGTTCGCGCCCGGTGATGACGATCAACGGCACCGTGCCCGGTCCCATCATCCACGCGAAGGAGAACGAGACCATCCGCGTGAAGGTGGTGAACAAGATGGATGTGCCCACCACCGTGCACTGGCACGGCATGCATCAGATCGGCACCAACGACATGGACGGCGTGCCCGGCATCACCGGCCCGGCCATTCCGCCGGGCGGCGAGTTCCTGTACCAGTTCAAGGCGCAGCCCGCGGGCACGCACTGGTACCACTCGCACGAGGCCGAGCAGGAGGCCAACGGCGTGTTCGGCGCGCTCATCATCGACGAGGCGAAGTCCATCGCGCAGGTGAACCGCGATCAGGTGCTGCTGTTCACCGACTGGTTCCTGCTTCCGGGCGACAAGATCATGGCCAACCTGCGCGCCGGCACCTACATGGACGCCATGGGCAAGATGCCCATGCAGGGCGGCATGGGTGATGGCATGAAGGACATGCCCGGCATGCGCGAACAGCAGGGCATGGGCGGCATGGACATGGGTGGCATGAAGATGGGTGGCGACAAAAAGGAGGACTTCGGTGACGTGCCCTTCGAGAGCGGCCTGATCAACGGCAAGGGTCGCTTCGATCCGGCCAGCGGCCCCGAACTGGAGAAGGTGGAGGTGCGCCGCGGCGAGGTGATCCGCCTGCGCGTGATCAACGCTTCCACCACCTACGCGCTGCGCTTCCAGGTGGATGGTCATCCGCTCACGGTGATCGCCAGCGACGGCATGCCGCTGAAGCCCATCGAGGTCGACAACCTGTGGGTGGGTTCCGG
The DNA here is from genome assembly GCA_009924765.1 of Planctomycetota bacterium. Classification (GTDB taxonomy): domain Bacteria; phylum Planctomycetota; class Phycisphaerae; order Phycisphaerales; family SM1A02; genus SYAC01. Next base: position 1,922 of record RFQW01000113.1, read on the forward strand.
CGAGCGCTACGACGTGCTGCTGAAGGCGGACGGCTCGGGTTCGCAGTGGATCCGCGGCGTCACCGGTGATGGCAACGAGATCCGCGGCGTGCTGCACTACGCGGGCTCGCCCGACACCATGCCCGAGATGACGCCGGTGGCCTGGGGCCCGCGCATGCTCACGCTGCCGCAGATGCACGCGCTTCGACCCGAGAAGTTCCCCACCGATGGCGTGAAGGAGATGTATGTCCGCGCGGGTGGTTCGATGCGGCCCTACATGTGGAGCATCAACGGCCAGGTGTATCCCAAGGCCGATCCCATCACGCTGGCGAACAACGATGAGATCCGCATGATCTTCACGAACACCACGGGCATGGCGCACCCGTTCCACCTGCACGGACACTCGTTCCGCGTGCTGGGCAAGCCGGGCGAGCTGAACCTGGTCGATCCGCCGCTGAAGGACACCGTGATGGTGCCCGCGCACGAGGATCTGGTGATCCAGTGGACGGCCTCGAACCCCGGCAACTGGTTCTTCCACTGCCACATCGCCTGGCACATGGCCGCGGGCATGGGGCGCGTGGTGCAGATCCAGAAGTGATCAGGTCGGCGCGCGTGGTTCAGCCTGGCTGATTGCGCGCCCAGACACGACGGCCGGCTGGCGCGTGCAGCATGCGTCGTCCCGCCGCGGCCAGTTCGCCGTCGGTGACGCGATCCAGATCCTCGACCGCCTCGATGCGGTCCGCGATGTGGCGGCGGTGTTCACGCAGCCACTGCACGAATTCGCGCTTGGCCGATCCGGGCCCGACAAGCGCCACATGCCCGGCGCGCGACACGGCGTCCGCCACGGCGGCGAACAGCGCACTGGCATCGGGATGCGTGCGGCCCGATCCATGTCGCGCGTCCGCGGGCGTCTGCCGGAAGGTGCGGCCTTCCCAGTCCACCTCGAAACTGCCGCCGTCGATGCAGGCGTCGGTCTCCAGATAGAGCAGGCGAGCGGATCGGTGATCCATGCGGATCACGGCCGCATGATGCGGTCTGGTCGCTTCGGGGGCCGCGCCGGTGTGGGTGATGGTGTGCATGCGTGGATCATTGCCGCACCGAGGCGATTCGTCTCGGGCGGCGCGGCATGTCATACTCCGATCCGTGCATCCCTCGCAACGACCCGAGGACTCGAGCGGCTCGCCAGACGAGCAGCCGTTCCTCAGCGCGCCGCCGATGCGTTACCAGAACGCGTATGTGTGGCTGCTGCTGCTGTCGTCGGTGGACGTGATCTTCACTTGGCACATCCTGCGGCGCGGCGGGCTGGAGCTGAACCCGGTCGCCAAGCTCATCATCGACAAGTGGGAGCTGCCGGGCGCCATCGCGTTCAAGTTCGCGCTGGTGATGTTCGTCATCGTGTCCAGCGAGATCGTGGGCCGCAAGCGCGACAAGTGGGGCCGCGGCCTCATCTACTCGGCCGTGGGCATCGCGCTGTTCCCGGTTGCGTGGAGCCTGGTGCTGCTCTCCATGCACGGCTTCCTCACGCGACCGATCGATGCCGGCGATCTGTAGCGTCTAGCGCCGCATCAGGCGCTCGATGTCGATCACGCCGCTTGGAATGTGCGCGGTCAGCGTGCGCGGTCCGCGGCGCGTCACCAGGATGTCGTCCTCGATGCGGATGCCGATCGATTCCTGCGGCATGTAGATGCCCGGCTCGATGGTCACCACCGCGCCCTCGGCCAGCGGCTCGTCGGGATTGGCGTCGTGCGTCTCCAGCCCAAGGTGATGGCCGATGCTGTGGATGAAGTAGTCGCCGAAGCCCGCCTTGCGGATCACGCCGCGCGCGGCCTCGTCCACCTCGTGCAGTCGCTTGCCCGGTCGGCACGCCTTGATCGCCGCGGCCTGCGCCTGCAGCACCACCTCGTACACCTCGCGCTGGCGCGGCGAGAAGCGGCCGCTCACCGGCAGCGTGCGCGTGACGTCGGCGCTGTAACCCGCCCACTTCGCGCCGCTGTCCAGGCACACCAGTTCGCCGGCCTCCAGCGGCTGGTCATTGGCGTGGTAGTGCAGCACGGTGCTGTTGAAGCCGCCGCCCGCGATGGTGCGGAACGCCAGATCGCGCGCGCCGCCGTGGTGATACGCCTCTTCCACCGCGCGCTGCAGCTGGAACTCGTTCATGCCCGGCTTCAGCATGGCCATCGCCACGTGGAAGCCCAGTCCCGTGATGCGGCCCGCATGCTCGATGCATGCCACCTCGTCGGCGCTCTTGCGCGCGCGCATCTGCAGCAGCACCTGCGAGCGATCCACGATGCCGCAGCCCGGCACGCGTTCGCACACGCGGCGGAAGGCGTCCAGATCGGCGCTGACGGGCGCGGTGTGCGTGGCCAGCGGCATCAGCAGCGACATCTGCCGCGCGCGCCGCGCCGCGTCCAGCAACTGCATGGGCAGCATGTTGCTTCGGAAGATGGTCTCGATGCCGGTGCGCGCGCGCAGTTCGCTGCCGATCTCCGGGCGGAAGCCGTCCCACTTCTCGCGCTCGGGGTTCAGCGGCCGCAGGAACAGCTGCACGCGGCGCGCGGGATTCGGGTTGCGCGGATCCAGCAGCAGCGACGCACCCGACTCGTCGGTGATGCCGGTCAGGTATTCGAAGTGCGCGGATGCTCGGAACGGCGTGTGCAGGCTGGGATCCGCCTCGCCCGCGAACACCAGGCCCACCGAGCCATCGAGCACCTTCAGCAGGTTCGCGCGGCGCTTCGCGAACTCGATGGCGCCGATCGCCGGCGGATTGGCATCGGCCGTGGCGGCGCGTGAGGCGCTCGAGGTGCGTGCGGTGCGTCGACGGGTGCTGGTGCGAGCCATGGCGCGCAGGGTAAGCGAGTCGCCTCGCCCCACGCCACCGTTCACTCACGCCGCCGCGCGATCCTTGCGACCGGCCTTCGCCAGCAACCGACCGGCGTAGGTGTTCATCGCGTCGCGCAGCTGCTCGAAGCTCTCCAGCACGTACAGCACGGGCTGGAACTTGTCGATCTCGAAGCTGGTGTCGCACACGCGGTCCAGGTCGAAGGGGCGACGATCCACCTGGTCACTGCTCAGCGAGTGCCGACTCTCGCCGGGGCTCGAGATCAGGCCGCTGCCGTACACCTTCACCTTGCCGCCCTCGCGGATCAGGCCGAACTCCACGGTGAACCAGAACAGGCGCGCCAGACGTTCGGTCTCGGCCGGATCGTCGGTGGTCAGCGCAGCCTTGCCGTAGGTCTGCAGGAAGTCGGCGAAGGTGGGATCGGCGTGCAGCGGCACATGGCCGAAGATGTCGTGGAAGATGTCCGGCTCGGGCAGGTAGTCGATCGACTCCTTCGGGCGGATCACGATGGTGGTCGGGAACTCGCGGCGTGCCAGGCAGGCGAAGAAGGCCTTCGCCGGCAGGTAGCCAGGCACCGCGCGGCTCTGCCACTTGGTGAGCGGATGCAGGCGCGCATTGATGTCGGCCAGCGGCGGCACGCGGTCACGGCTCAGGTTGATGATGCCGGCGCCCTTCAGGTAGGTCTGGCTCGCGTTGTCCTGCAGGAAGGCCATCTGACGGTCGAACAGGATCTGCCAGGTCTCCTGATTCTCGGCGGAGTAGCCCGCATACAGCTGCTCGATGTAGCACTTGGTGATGTCGTTGTAACCGGGCTTGCCGAAGTTGTTGGCGCACAGCTGCGCGGCTTCGGCCTCGGGGCCGCTGATCATCGCGTGGTTCAGGCTGCCTGCGAACTTCTGGGGACTCTGGTGGTGCGATCCGTCTGCCATGGTCGGGTTCCTCGGTTGGAGCGGGGATTCTAGCGGTGCCCGAGGCCGTTCAAGGCATGAGCGGTGTCGAGGCACCCTCGATGAAACTGCGCACCTGCGCCGCCTGCTCGAACCGCAGCGGGAAGGGCAATCGCACCACGTCATGGGCGCGCCGAACATCGATGCCTGCGTCATCCAGGCCCACGGCGATCGGGTTCTCGCAGGGCAGCTTGCTGGTTGTGCAGAAGGCCTTCAGGAAGTTCCGCGGCTGCGCGTTCAGCGCCTTCAGCAGCGACATCTCGTCGGCGGCCAGCGGGTTCGCCACCATCAGCGCCTCGCCATCCACGAACCACTCGCGGAAGCGCGACGCATCGATCTGCATGCGTGCCCAGCGCACATCCTCGGGGTCGCCGTGA